>JAUYMX010000218.1 GCA_030699345.1 Methylococcaceae bacterium | reverse complement strand
ACTGCCAACCAAATTCAAATTTCATGCACAACGACCTGGACCAACTCTTACAAACCGCTAACCAGATCATCCTTGGTAAACCCCGTCAAATACGTCTGGCAGTATGCTGTTTACTGGCCCAAGGCCATCTTCTGATTGAAGATATTCCCGGTGTTGGCAAAACCACATTGTCGCATACGCTGGCAAAACTACTGGGATTAAATTACCAGCGTATTCAATTTACCAGCGATATTTTACCTGCTGATATTATCGGCGCATCGGTTTTTAATGCACAAACCCATACCTTTAGTTTTCATCCAGGAGCAATTTTTAATCAAATGGTGTTGGCTGATGAAATCAATCGTGCGACACCGAAAGCGCAAAGTGCGTTGCTAGAAGCCATGGAAGAGCATCAAGTCACGGTTGAGGGCAAAACTTATCCTCTGCCGGCCCCTTTTTTTGTCATTGCCACGCAAAATCCCTCGCATCAAATTGGTACTTTTCCGCTGCCGGAGTCGCAATTGGATCGGTTTTTAATGCGCATTGAACTCGGTTATCCCGACCATCGCGCCGAAAAAGCCTTATTAAGCGGACAACGTCGGCATGATTTAATTGATTCACTGCCGGTAAAGCTTCCCCCAGAACGATTACAACAGCTGCAAAAAGCCGTTACTCGGGTGCATGCATCGGATGCCTTACTGGACTATTGCCTGGCCATTATCAATTACACGCGCAGCTCCACGGATTATCATTGCGGCCTGTCGCCAAGAGCAGGGTTGGCGCTGCTTACCGCCGCCAAAGCCTGGGCTTTCATGAATCAGCGCGATACAGTTATCCCTGAAGATATACAAGCCGTGCTGGCCGCGGTAGCAGGACACCGATTACGTTCAGGCAATGCCAATTCAGAAGCTATTGTCCAACCTATTTTAAGCAACGTCTCCGTCCTTTGAGCTCACTTACCTTAAAAGAACGCTTTAGTCTCAGCCGTTTTTCAAGCGGCGAAAAAGCCAGCGATGAACCGATAACCTTAAATCAGCGCCGAATTTTTATTTTGCCCACTGATCGTGGCTTGGGATTTGTGATACTGCTTGCGCTGCTGCTGTTGATCGCTTTTGTTTACAACAACAATCTGGCCTATTTATTGGCTTTTTTATTAGCCAGTATTTTCTTTATCACCATCTTGCACAGTTACCGATCCCTATCAGGCTTAGTGTTACGATCAGGGCAAAGCAAACCAGTATTTGCCGGACAAGCCGCCGGTTTTAACATTCACATCGACAACTTAACCAACAAAGACCGCCTGCAATTAAAAATTAATTTACTGCAAGCAACTGAGACCATCAGCCTATCAACTCACAGTCAAACACAAATCACACTCCACTCCGCTACTTACAAACGCGGCTGGCAAGAAGCAGGTACGCTCACTATCTCCAGCACTTATCCGTTAGGCTTATTCCGCGCCTGGTCGCCGCTACGTTTTAATCTTAAAGTGTTGATTTATCCTAAACCCGCTAACACGGGAATACCTTTTCCAGAATCGTCGGCATCCCAATCCGAACAAGGCGCTTACAGCAAGGGCAACGATGATTTTTTCGGTTTACAAAGCTATCAGCCCGGCGATGCGATTAAGCACTTACTCTGGAAGTCCTACGCAAAAGGCTTGGGGGTGTTCAGTAAACAATACGATGGCGAAAGTTCCGCGCAAATCTGGCTGGATTATATTCAAACGCCCGGGCACGGCATTGAAGAACGCTTAAGTCAATTGTGCCGCTGGCTGATTGATGCTGAACAAGCCGGAATCAGTTATGGTTTTTCTATACCTGGACTAAAGATAGAACCCGCAAATGGCCAGCATCATTATCAAAAATGCTTGGAAGCATTGGCGCTATTTGAAACATCATGAGCATCAATAAAAATATTTTAATTTTCTTGCTGACGGCTATCGGGCTGATAGTTCTTCCGCATCTTGAAAATCTTCCGCCCTCGGTCACCGGCTATTTTTACTTGCTGCTGAGCTGGCGTTTTGTAGGTGTTTGGAAACCGCAGTGGCTGCCAACAAAACTGATGCTGTTATTGCTTACCGTTATCGGTATTGCCATTTTGTATGGCCTGCATGAAGGCATATTCGGTCGAGATGCCGGTACCCGACTGTTTGTAACGGCCTTGGGACTGAAACTGCTGGAAATCAAATCCGAACGCGACCTTTATTTGATTATTTTTTTGGCATTCATCGTCGCCACGTCACTGTTTTTGTACCAACAAAGCATATTCATGGCGGCCTATATCCTGGTGGTCTGCTGCGTTCTGTTAGGAACATTGGT
>JAUYMX010000213.1 GCA_030699345.1 Methylococcaceae bacterium | reverse complement strand
ACCGCGTCAGGTCGAAAATGGTTTTGATCTGCAAATTTTAAGGCGTTTGTTTAACGGCATTTACATTGGCAACAATGGCTATGATCGTGAGTTGGCATTAACAGCACGCCAGCAAGGTCTGGTTGATTTAGTTGCTTTCGGGCGTCCGTTTATCTCCAATCCGGATTTGGTTGAGCGCCTAAAACTAAATGCGCCGCTGAATGAATGGGATGTCGATACGTTTTATGGCGGCGGGGCCAAAGGTTATATCGATTACCCATTTCTTGGCGAGTAGCACACCGGTTGATTGCATATAGGCCAAAGCAAAAATTGCGATGTGGTTTAATTTATCCTGATGATAACTATCGATTTCGATCCAAAAAAATAAAAGGAGTGCATTAAATGCAATTACGAAATAACACAGAGCGTTACGGGTTGCTGTCCATTGGGCTGCATTGGTTAATGTTGCTACTGTTTATAGCGGTGTATGCCTGTATTGAACTTCGCGAGTTTTTCCCAAAAGACAGCGAACCTCGCGAGGCACTAAAAACATGGCATTTCATGTTAGGGCTGTCGGTGTTTGTTTTAGTCTGGTTGCGCTTGTTGGTAAATAGGCTCGGTCATCATCCGCGTATCGAACCTGAGCTGCCAACATGGCAGCAGCAATCAGCCAAAGTCATGCACGTAGCGCTTTATGGCTTGATGATCTTTATGCCGTTGGCCGGATGGTTGATTTTAAGTGCCTCAGGAAAAGTCGTCCCGTTCTTTGGTTTGCAGCTGCCGCCGTTAATGGGTGAAAGTAAAAATGTTGCTGACTTTATCAAAGAGATACATGAAACCGTCGGTACGCTTGGTTATTTTCTGATTGGTTTACATGCCGCTGCGGAGCTGATTCATCACTACTTCTTAGGTGATAACACTCTAAAGCGGATACTACCCAACAGAGATTGAGCCAGACCACACATCAAAGCTACTGTTAACAAATCATCTTATGTAGGAGCGGGCCTTGCCCACGACCACTTTAATACTCGTAAAGGTAGCAACATGGAACAATCCGCAAAGAATAACGAACCCTTAGGCCTAACATCCGCCATGGTGGCAGACCGTCTTAAAAAAGACGGTTACAACGAGCTACCAAGACCCGATCGTCGTGGATTTTTTCGCATCTTGTTCGAAGTGTTGCGCCAACCGATGTTTGCGTTGCTCATCGGTGGCGGTATCGTCTATTTATTGATGGGCGATCGAATGGAAGCCATTATGTTGCTGTTGTTCGCCTGTCTGTCGGTGACGATCACCATTGTTCAGGAATCCCGTAGCGAAAAGGTATTAGAAGCGCTGCGCAATCTTGCCAGTCCTCGGGCGTTGGTGGTTCGTGACGGCAAACGAATTCTTATTGCCGGTAGAGAAG
>JAUYMX010000198.1 GCA_030699345.1 Methylococcaceae bacterium | reverse complement strand
CAAAGTACTTAATCGTGCCGTTGAAATCACCGACGAATTTGAAGAGCAATTCTGGTCTGGCGTGCCATTAGCTGAACTGTACAGAAAACTCGCAGCCAACGATTTTGAACCAGAAGGCATAGAAAAAATATTTTTGGCGGGTTACAAAGAATTTTCGCGCATGCGTCAAGCGGGCAATGTTGAACCCGCAGTGCAAGTGGAAAGTGCGCAACGAGTAATGCGTATTGAATTGTCTCGGGAATTGGAAAGATTAGACGAGCATTTGGCATTTCTGGCCACTGTCGGTTCCACTAGCCCTTATGTGGGTTTATTCGGTACTGTCTGGGGTATTATGAATTCATTCATGTCACTCGGTAACGTCAAACAGGCGACGTTAGCGCAGGTGGCGCCTGGTATTGCCGAAGCCTTGATTGCAACCGCGATTGGTTTGTTTGCTGCGATCCCCGCTGTCGTTTCATATAACCGCTTTTCTACGCGCTTAGATAGATTGACCGGCCGATATGAATTATTCGTCGAAGAATTTGTAGTCTTATTGCAAAGACAGGCACATAGCAAATGAGCAGAAAAGGCCATCGTAGAAAACCCATGGCTGAAATCAATGTTGTTCCCTACATTGACGTTACCTTGGTGTTGTTGATTATTTTTATGATTACCACGCCCATGCTGCAAACCGGCGTAGAAGTCGAGCTACCGCAAACCCAATCTGCAACAGTTGAATCCAAAGATGAGCCACCTATTGTGGTGTCGATACAGCAGGGTGGTCAGTACTTCCTAAATGTTGGTGATGGTAACGATGAATCCGTGCAAGTTGAAGACATTTACCCACGGGTAGCCGCCACTATAGCTAGTAAGCCTGGAACGCAGGTATTGATTAATGCCGACAAAGCTGTTGACTATGGAACTGTAGTGACAGTGATGGCGAAACTAAAAAACGCAGGCGTGCCTAGTGTTGGATTGATGACTAAGTCTGACGAATAATGACTCCGGATAGTTCTCCCAAAAAATTATCGAAGCCATTTGCCTTAGCGTTATCGCTGCATCTTACGCTTTTAGGTTTGTTTGCCTTAAGTGCCTTAATTAAGCCTGCTCGAGTAGACAATCAACCAGAGACAGAAATTATTCATGCGTCTGTTGTTGAGGAAACTCAGTCAGAAACAGTGAGTGAGCCGACAGCAGAGCCTGCGAAGCAAGAGCAACCGCCAGTAGAAGAGCCTGTCGTGCAAAAGCCTGTCGAGCAAGAGCAGGAAGACATCGCGGCCAAAGCAGCCGCTGAAAAAGCCAACGCCCTTGCAAAGGCCCAAGAGGCAGCTAAACAAGCCGAAGCTGAGAGAGTCACCGCTGCAAAAGCCAAGGCTATAGAAGCTGAAAAAGTCGAAGCGGCCAAAGAGAAAGCAGAAGCTGCAGCTAAAGCTAAACAGGTTGAAGTGGAGAAAGCTAAAGCTGCAGCAGCCGCCCAGGAAAAAGCCAAGGCAGAGGCAATCAAAGAAAAAGCTGAGGCTGCCGCGAAAGCTAAGGCCGAAGAGGCTAAAGAAAAAGCAGAGGCTGAAAAAGCAGAAGCAGTGAAAGAAAAAGCCGAAGCCGCTGCGAAAGCTAAAGCTGAAGCAAAACAGCAAGAAGTAGAAAAGGCCAAAGCTGAAGCGGCCGAGCAAGCCAAAGCTAAGGCGGAGGCATTGAAAGAAAAGGCTGAGGCTGCCGCGAAAGCTAAAGCTGAAGAGGCCAAAGAAAAAGCAGAAGCTGCAGCTAAAGCAAAGCAGGCTGAAGCAGAAAAGACTAAAGCCGAAGCAGCCGAGCAAGCCAAAGCGAAGGCAGAGGCTGAAAAGGCCGAGGCAGCTAAAGAAAAAGCCGATGCCGCCGCGAAAGCTAAAGCCGAAGCGAAACAGCAAGAAATAGAAAAGGCTAAAGCAGAAGCAGCCAAAGAAAAAGCCGCGGCCGCAGCAAAAGCAAAGGCAGAAGCAGCTGTTCAGGCAAAGGCTGAGGCAGCGGCTAAAGCAAAAGCCGATGCCGAGAAAGCTAAAGCTGAAGCGGCCGCCCAAGCCAAAGCTAAGGCAGAGGCTGAAAAGGCGGAAGCTGCTGCCAAAGCGAAAACCGAGGCCGCGGCGAAAGCCAAAGCGGAAGCTGCCGCCAAGGCAGAAGCTGAGAAAGCCCAGGCTGCTAAAATTGCCGCTGAGCAGGCAGAAACTGCAAGATTAAAAGCAGAAGCGGAAAAAGCTGCCAAAGCTGCAGCTGAAAAAGCCGAAGCTGCGAAAATTAAAGCAGAACAAAATAAACAAGTGATGGCTGAGGCAATGGCCGCTATTAAACGTAAAGTTGAGAATAGCTGGATTCGCCCTGCTGAAGCGACTGGAATCAAATGCACCATTCGCGTTAAATTAATGTCCGATGGTACCGTTGTCGATGCGCAAGTAGTGACAAGCAGTGGCGATGAGGTTTTCGACAGGTCTGCTGAAAATGCGGTTAATAAAGCATCGCCACTACCTGTACCGTCAGATAAAGAGCTTGGTAAAGATTTTAGATCGTTTGTGTTCGAATTTAAGCCCAGATAACCGAGCATACTTTTATAGCGGTTAGTTGGTTTTGATTATGGAGTTGTTATTTTTTCGGTAGGTTTACCAGAGGTGGTCCGTGAATTTTTTTAAAATAATATTTGTGAGCGTCTTGTTGGCGTTTTATAGCGTCAATAGTTCTGCAGAGTTGACCATTGAAATTACGGAAGGCATAGAAAGCGCGCTACCCGTTTCTGTAGTGCCTTTTGCAATGCAAGGCGCGGCAGGTGTGCCGGTCGATGTGAGCTTTGTCGTTAATGCCGATTTGGGGCGTAGCGGTTATTTTAAAATGCTGGATCGGCAAAATATGCCGGGCAAACCCAGCACTGCAGAAGCCATTAATTTCAAAGATTGGCAGGCGATAAACCAAAATTACATGGTGATCGGCCAAGTCACGGAAAGCGGCGGTCAATACACTGTCCAGTTTCAGTTGTTTGATGTTTATAAAGGCACGCAATTGCTGGGTTACCGGATGAATTCATCTGCGGAAGATTTGCGTCGTACTGCTCACCATATCAGCGATTTGATTTTTGAAAAATTAACTGGAAAAAAAGGCGTATTCAGCGGCCGTATCTCTTACATTACAAGCAGCAAGCAAGGTAAGCAAAGCACGCATAGATTACAAGTTGCCGATGCGGATGGCTTTACTGCGCAAACGATTGCTTCTTCAATAGAGCCGTTAATGTCCCCATCATGGTCGCCCGATGGTAGAAAACTCGCTTATGTCTCTTTCGAGAAAAAGAATGCGGCAATTTATATCCAAACACTGGCGACCGGTGAACGGCAGAGAGTGGCTGAGTTTCGTGGTATCAACGGTGCGCCTTCATGGTCGCCTGATGGTTCAAAATTAGCGGTAACATTGTCAAAAGATGGCAGTCCTGACATTTATGTATTGAATTTGGCAACACGTTCTTTGGTTAAATTGACCAAAAGCTTTGCCATTGATACTGAGCCGACCTGGTCACCCGATGGCGGCAGTATTGTGTTTACTTCGGATAGAGGTGGCAAACCGCAGTTATATATCGTGCCTAGCCAAGGCGGCGAAGAAAAACGTCTGACTTTTACCGGCAGTTATAACGCTCGGGCTAGTTTTTCACCCGATGGTAAAAATATCGCCATGGTGCATTCTAACGGTGGTGGTTATCGTATTGCTATCATGGATATGGCGACTCGCTCTATCAATGTATTAACATCAGGGCCCTCTGATGAGTCCCCGAGTTTCGCACCTAACGGTAGTTTGATTTTGTACGCTTCTAAAAAAGGCGGCACGGGTTACTTATCGGCTGTGTCGATAGATGGTAAAATGCAACAAAAATTGGTGTTTGATAGCAGCGAAGTTCGCGAACCCGCATGGGCACCTTAGTCGAATTGGTTTTTTAGTAATTAATTTTTTGGAAAGATGATGAAATTCAACAAAACAATAGTAGTACTGGCAATAAGTGCCATGATGTTAACGGCGTGTTCTGATGATAAAGACGAGAGTCTGACTGACGGAAGCCAAAATAGTGCAAGTGGTTTAAATGACGCTTCTACCAGTGGACTTAATGGTGGGGCAGGCGTTAATGGCTCGGCAATTGGTGGCGGTTACGGCAGTAATGGCGCGGGTGGATTAGGGCCTGAATTTAGCGATCCTAACAATCCATTATCTAAACAAACAATTTACTTTATGCTCGATAGCAGCCAAGTTCAGGAAGATTTTATACCTGTAATCGCAGCGCATGCACAGTATTTGGCCGCCCACCCTGCACAGCATGTAGTTTTGGAAGGGAATTCCGATGAACGCGGTTCCCGTGAATATAATATTGCTTTGGGCGAGCAACGTGCTAAGTCGGTTGCTAATTTATTAAAAGCTCAAGGCGCTTCTGATGCTCAATTGGAAATTGTTAGTTACGGTGAAGAGAAACCAGCTGCAGAGGGGCATGATGAATCTGCCTGGCAATTAAACCGTCGTGTTGAAGTGGTTTACCAAGGCCAATAAATGAAATCCCGGTTACTCCTCCTTTTGCTTGCTTGTAGCAGCGTCAACGCTGAGCCTTTACCGTTGCCGCCTGCAGTTGATAATGCCACTTATCCAGCGGGATCACCTGCTTCTTCAAGACCCGCGTCGGCGACTACTCTGTATGAGTTGATGGGCAGACTGGAGCAATTACAGGCTGAAGTGCAACAATTAACCGGCAAAGTGGAGGAGCAAACCTACCTCATCACTGAGATGAAAAAGCGTCAGAGCACTATGTATGCCGATTTTGATGAGCGTGTACAGGTGTTGGAAAAGAAGCTTGAAAGTACGGCTCAACCAGCTACTGGTGAAGCTGGCGATCAAGCTTCTAATCTGGAAAAAAGTGAGACTGCCGCCGCTGCTGAACCGGCTGCTGCGGTTGAAGCCAATAAAACCGAAGGTAATAAAACAGTTGCGCCAGCGACGCCTACAGCTGTGGATAAGTCCGCAGAACAAAAGCCAGCTCCTGCCGCCGCTGGCGATTCCAAAGAACCTTATCAACATGCTTATGATGCATTGCGAAACGGCCATACCAGTCAAGCAATTACTGAATTTAAAGACTTGTTAAGTAAAAATCCGAAAGGAGAGTATGCAGGCAACGCTCAGTATTGGTTAGGTGAGGCTTATCGCGTTAATCAGGATGTTGATTCTGCTCGCAAGGCATTTTCGGCAGTGGTGGATAATTATCCGGCCAGCGCCAAAGTACCGGATGCTCTGCTGAAGCTTGGCTACATTGAGATTGAGCAAAAAAATCCGGCTAAGGCACGTGACTATTTAACAAAAGTAACTGTTGCGTATCCAAACTCAACTGCTGCGCACTTGGCCGCTAAGAAATTGCTTCTTATTGATCCACCAAAAAATGAACCCTCTCGCTAATTGTGGGTTCGTTACGCATCACCGAAATTTTTTACTCGCTGCAAGGTGAGTCCAATACCGTCGGGTTACCGACGGTATTTATTCGACTAACCGGCTGTCCGCTCCGCTGTGTTTATTGCGATACCGCGTATGCTTTTACCGGCGGTAGCAAGATGGACATTAATGCGATCCTTGATCAAGTTAAACAATATCCAACACTCTACGTTACCGTTACTGGCGGCGAACCGCTTGCTCAGCCAGCCTGTATTGAATTGATGAGCAAATTAGCCGATCAGGGCTATCAGGTGTCACTGGAAACCAGTGGTGCGCTGGATGTATCTAAAGTTGATCCGCGTGTTGTTAAAGTGATGGATCTTAAAACGCCCAGTTCCGGTGAGTTAAGCAAAAATTTATATCAAAACATCGATCATCTAACGGCTAACGATCAGGTCAAATTTGTGATCGGCAGTGACGAAGATTATCAATGGTCCAAACAAATCCTGACGGAATACACGCTTGCTGATCGCTGCCAGATTTTATTTTCGCCAGTGATGGGGCAACAAAATCCTACCGAGCTTGCCGAAAAAATTCTCGCCGAT
>JAUYMX010000196.1 GCA_030699345.1 Methylococcaceae bacterium | reverse complement strand
GCTCCTTTGAAGCTCTGAACACAATTAAAAATTACCTTGAAACCAATTTTTCATTTTAGAAAACACACTTGGACCATCGAGATCAAGGCCTTTACCAACACCTTGATGATCTTTGCCATACATTAACAATCCCACACCCGTCGAATGAATTGGATTTTTTACCACCTCGGTCAAGCCGGTGACATTTTGTGGAACCCCCACACGCACCGGCATATGAAATATTTCTTCTGCCAACTCGATTAGCCCCATCACCTTGGCACTTCCCCCTGTCAAAACAACACCGGCGGCAATTAATTCTTCGTAACCACTTCGTCTTAATTCCGATTGCACCAGCAACATTAGCTCTTCATAGCGTGGTTCAATAATCTCCGCCAAATTTTGCGTGGAAATTTTCCGCGGCGCCCGGTCGCCGATACTAGGGACTTCGATAGTCTCATCGACATTGGCAAGTTGCGTTAAAGCACAGGCATGTTTACGTTTAATATCTTCCGCATTGAGCGTGGGTGTCCGCAATGCCACTGCAATATCATTGGTTACTTGGTCACCAGCGATAGGAATCACAGCAGTATGTTTGATTGCACCCTCAACAAAGATGGCAATATCCGTGGTACCACCGCCAATATCGATTAAACAAACGCCTAATTCTTTTTCATCTTCAGTCAACACTGAATTACATGACGCCAATTGCTCCAAGACAATATCATCGACTTCTAAACCGCAACGACGAATACACTTAACAATATTTTGCGAAGCACTAACGCTGCTGGTGACCATATGTACTTTGGCCTCCAAACGAATGCCGGACATACCTATCGGCTCTTTGATGCCTTCCTGCAAATCGATCACAAACTCCTGCGGCAATATATGCAGAATTTTCTGGTCAGCAGGAATCGCCACAGCCCGCGCCGAATCAATCACCCGATCTATATCGTACTGGGTAACTTCTTTGTCTTTAATCGCGACAATTCCGTGCGAATTAAGACTTCTAATGTGACTACCGGCGATACCCGCGTACACCGACTTAATCTGACAGCCCGCCATCAGTTCGGCTTCCTCAATCGCTCGCTGAATGGATTGGACGGTCGACTCCAAATTAACGACAACGCCCTTTTTCAGGCCGCGAGAAGGCGTTGAACCAATACCTATCACTTCGATCCCGCCATCACTGGTAAGCTCACCCACTATAGCCGCGACCTTCGATGTCCCTATGTCTAATCCGACTATTAAATTTCGCTCAGTTTTTTTTGCCATTTTGTTTACTCTGACTCGCCTTTTTAAGTTACCCGTCTGTTTTGCTTTGTGGGTTGGCAATCGCCTTCCAGTCAATCGGTTCTGCCTCTGGCTTCCAAGAAACCGCATAACCATTGGGATACC
>JAUYMX010000185.1 GCA_030699345.1 Methylococcaceae bacterium | reverse complement strand
GTTCTATAAAATCCGGGCTCAGGCAAGGAGCCGCTGTTGTGGGAGCGACGCCTACGTCGCTCCCACAAATTTGCTGAACAGTTACATAAAATCAACTATTTACAAGCGGGCAATAAAATTAAAAATCGCCTCAAACAGCGTTTGTTTCTTGATAACGCCAGGCCGCCGAAAAGGAGCTTACTTTGCTCACCACGAACGGAACGCCTTGATTTTTAAGACACCGTTCGCATTTATGCCCGGTGGGTACTGAGCCTGTCGAAGTGCAGAGTTTTTCGAGGCTCCCTATTTTGACGACTAGGCAAGACCGGGTAGGTGCGGATTTATCCGCATAGTGCGAATGAATTCGCACCTACAGCCTCTCAAGAAACAGCTTTTTTATGCTTATAAAATCGTAACTATTCAGGGACTTTAAGTTCTATAAATCCGGGCTCAGGCAAGGAGCCGCTGTTGTGGGAGCGACGCCTACGTCGCTCCCACGTCGCTCCCACAAATTTGCTGAACAGTTATATAAAATCAACTACTTACAAGCGGGCAATAAAATTAAAAATCGCCTCAAACAGCGTCTGTTTCTTGGTAACGCCATGCCAACGAAAGGGGCTTACTTTGCTCACCACGATCGGAACGCCTTGATTTTTAAGATGCCGTTCGCATTTATGCCCTGTGGGTACTGAGAGTATCGAAGTGCAGGGGTTTTCGAGGTTGCCTATTTTTGACGGCTAGGCAAGACCGGGTAGGTGCGGATTTATCCGCATAGTGCGAATGAATTCGCACCTACAGCTTGCCTAAATCTCTCAAGAAACAGTTTTTTATGCTTATAAAATCGTAACTATTCATGGACTTTACGTTCTATAAAATCCGGGCTCAGGCAAGGCGTCGCTCCCACAAATTTGCTGATCAGTTACATAAAATCAACTATTTACAAGCGGGCAATAAAATTAAAAATCGTCTCAAACAGCGTCTGTTTCTTGGTAACGCCATGCCGCCGAAAGGGGCTTACTTTGCTCACCACAAACGGAACAGATTGATTTATAAGATGCCGTTCGCATTTATGCCTTGTGGGTACTGAGCCTGTCGAAGTGCAGGGTTTTTCGAGGTGCCCGGTAGATTGGGTTACGGTTCAAATATTTTCTCAACTACTGATTCCCTATGCCCGCTCAAATTAGTGTCGATGTGCTGTGTGTCGGCCATGCTTCTTATGATCTTATCTTCTCGGTTCCGCATCATCCCAACGCAGATGAGAAGATTTTTGCCGACAGTTTATTAGCTTGTGGCGGCGGTCCTGCTGCCAATGCCGCTGTCACCGTCGCCCGACTAGGTTATCAAGCTGCATTTGCCGGTTACTTGGGGCGCGACCTCTATGGCGATAAGCATTATCAAGAGCTGGTCGAGGAGGGTGTCGATACGCAATTGCTAGTAAGAGGCACGGCACCAACGCCGCTATCGACCATCATCGTTAAGCCCGACGGCAAAAGAGCGTTGATTAATTACAAAGGTGACACCAAAGCGTTACCCGCAGAAGCTATCGATTTCTCTTTAATCCAACCCAAAGTAATTCTATTCGACGGCCACGAGCCGCATATTTCCCAGCCGCTGGCTGAGCAAGCGCGTAAGCATAATATCCCAACCGTGTTAGATGCCGGTTCGTTGCTTGACGGCACCCGCGCATTGATGGCCAAGGTCGATTATCTGGTCTGTTCAGAAAAATTTGCTTGTCAGTTGGCTGGCGATGAGGAAGCCGCGCTCAGCCAAATGGCAAAAATCGCCCCCGTTGTCGTCATCACTCTCGGAGAAAAAGGTTTGATTTGGCAGCGGGGCGATCAACGTGGCGCTATGTCGGCCTATCCAATTACTGCCATCGATACCACCGGAGCAGGCGATGCTTTTCACGGCGCTTTTGCCGCTGCCGTTGCAGCCGAAATGGATTGGCTTGATTTACTTCGTTACGCCAGTGCCGCAGGCGCGTTTTGCAGCACCCAAATTGGCGCTCGCCTTGGCTTGCCAAGCAAAGAGCAGCATTTGGAGCTATTTAAAAAGTTTTGTTATGAATAATACAATAATGTTATATTCACAACATGAATTGGATTATTTTGATTATTTCCTTACCCAACGAAAATGCATCAGTCCGCATGCGCGTCTGGCGAGCGGTCAAAGCATCCGGCGCTGCAGTGCTCCGAGATGGCGTTTATTTGTTGCCGGAACAGGACAGCTGTCGTTTGTTGTTTACTGCGATAGCCTCCGATGTGCAATCGGGTGGCGGTTCTACCAGTTTATTGCGGGTTGAGTCTTTGGATGGCAGTGATTTTGCCGGTCTTTTCGATCGTCAAGAAGCTTATGCTTCGCTACTGATCGAAATCGAAAAAGTTGCCGATGCGCTAAACAACAATATTCAGGATGCCATCAAGCAGCTACGCAAGCTGCGTAAAACCTTCACTGTCATTGCCGAGATTGATTTTTTTCCTGGCGAAGCACAAAAACAAATCGATACC
>JAUYMX010000184.1 GCA_030699345.1 Methylococcaceae bacterium | reverse complement strand
GGCAGGAGCGATAACGCATTGCCGGGTGGGAGCGACGCCCTCGTCGCGATTTGAAGCCATCGGTCGCGACGTGGGCGTCGCTCCCACAAGACACTCCCGCTGGACACTTTCACAGCAATCAACTGATGCTGAATAGTTACATTTATTTTTCTATCACCTTCGGTAAAGATGCTGCCGGTAAGTTGAGTATGAATTTTGGCCCGATGAATCAAGCCGGTGGCACGCGTAGATTAAATGTTGCGGTAACCAGAGCTAAAGAAGAAATGCATGTGTTTGCTTCATTAAAACCGGATCAAATCGATTTATCGCGTACCGCTGCCGAAGGTATCAGGGATTTAAAACATTTTCTTGAATATGCACAACGAGGCGTTTCCGCGCTGACTGAAGCAGTTGGCGCACCCGGTGGTTTTTTTGATTCACCATTTGAACAAGCTGTTGCTGAAAGGTTGCATGCGAAAGGTTGGGTAACGCATTCCCAAGTCGGTGTGTCTGGATTTAGGATCGATCTTGGTGTAATTAATCCTGATGCGCCCGGTCTCTATCTGAGTGCTGTCGAGTGTGACGGGGCTAGTTATCATAGTTCTGCTACTGCCAAAGATCGTGACTTTTTAAGAGAGCAAGTGTTAAGAGGCTTAGGTTGGGAAGTAATTCGAATCTGGTCTACCGATTGGTGGATTGATTCCGAATCTGCTCTAAAGCATGTTGATGAGCAATTACATAAGCTATTGGCAGAGTTTCGAGCCAAAACTTAGCACTAACTAATTGCCTGTGTTTTTTTGACTTAACAACCACCGGCTGAAGCCGGTGGGTTCGAGTAACAGACTGAAAGTCCGGATACGCGTCGACTAAACGACGCGTCTTAGTCAGGCTCCATTTGAAAATTATCTTCAACATTCGGTTCAAAATGATGTTCCAAATACTGTTTGATCATCTCTTCCGTCATCTGCCCAACTGTGGCGCAAAAATACCCACGCGCCCAAAAATGTTGCCCCCAGTAACGCTTTTTTATATGCGGAAATTCTTCAAACACATAACTCGCCGTTCGGCCTTTGATCCGCCTCATAATTTCACTGGGTGCTAAGTTCGGTGGAGCACTCACCAATATATGCACATGATCTTTACTCACAACACCACGGGTAATCCGTATCTCAAAGGATTCGCAAGTCTGCCTAACTAACTCCCTTATCCGTTCGGCAATCTCTCCTTTTAACACTTTGTAACGATATTTTGTTACCCAGACAAAATGGTATTCAATCTGGTAAACCGTATGACTCCCATATCTGTAATTCATAATTCACCTCCATGTGAGTTATTATCGCAGCTAAAGCTGACCGGCTGAAGCCGGTGGTTTAAACCTTATGATGGAAAATTAAAGTTGATTTTATCGCATGATCGCTACGATATGTTGAGAACCACACTTAGCACATTTACCAGGTGGAGTCGTTCTTTTTGAACTCCATGAGTATTCACATTTATAACAATACATACTTCCATACCATTGGGCACCTCGAAAAACTCGACATCATGGGATAATACTCCCCAGTCCCATTTTAGTTTCTAAGCACCCACCGCCATGATCAAAGAAAGCCTATTTGCTGCCGAAGAACGTGAAGCCAAGCTCAACAAGTTAGGCGATACC
>JAUYMX010000179.1 GCA_030699345.1 Methylococcaceae bacterium | reverse complement strand
TCGATAAACTCAGCACTCACAGGGCATAAATACGAACGGTGTCTTAAAAATCAAGGAGTTCCGTTCGTGGTGAGATTTAGGCAAGCTGTAGGTGCGAATTCATTCGCACGATGCGGATAAATCCGCACCTACTGCTTGCCTAGTCGTCAAAAATAGGGAACCTCGAAAAACCCTGTACTCCGATAAACTCAGTACCCACAGGGCATAACTTCGAACGTTGTCTTAAAAATCAAGGAATTCCATTCGGGGTGAGGTAAGTTGTAGGTGCGAATTCATTCGCACGATACGGATAAATCCGCACCTACTGCTTGCCTAGTCGTCAAAAATAGGTAACCTCGAAAAACCCTGTACTTCGATAAACTCAGTACCCACAGGGCATAAATACAAACGGTGTATTAAAAATCAAGGAGTTCCGTTCTTGGTGAGGCAAGCTGTAGGTGCGAATTCATTCGCACGATGCGGATAAATCCGCACCTACCCGGTCTTGCCTAGTCGTCAAAAATAGGCAACCTCGAAAAACCCTGTACTTCGATAAATTCAGTACCCACAGGGCATAAATGCGAACGGTATCTTAAAAATCAAGGAGTTTCGTTCGTGGTGAGGCAAGCTGTAGGTGCGAATTCATTCGCACTATGCGGATAAATCCGCACCTACCCGGTCTTGCCTAGTCGTCAAAAATAGGGAATATAGAAAAACCCTGCACTTCGATAAACTCAGTACCCACAGGGCATAAATACGAACGGATCTTTACAAATCAAGGAGTTCCGTTCGTGCTGGGCAAAGTAAGCCCCCCCTTTCGGCGGCATGACGTTACCAAGAAACAGACGCTGTTTGAGGCGTTTTTTAATTTTATTGCCCGCTTGTAAATAGTTGATTTTTTAAGCATAAAAAAGCTGTTTCTTGACAGAGCTTGTCGAACCATGGCCGGAATGGATTTTTCGAAGTTCCCTTTATTGTCAGCCTCAAAGAGAGCATTTAATTCCAGACCATTGTTAATGGTGGATATACTATTAAACTTACCTACGGCACCAAGATAGGTATTCCCAAATAGTTCAGGAGAATTGATTATGCCGGCCGGAACACTTCCAAACCATCGTGTCCTCTGCGCAAAAACCGAAAAAATATACCGTGCCTTGTTGGATGCTGATGCGATATTAAAGTTGCTTTCCATGAATAGCATTATGCTGATGGGGTTTAATGCCGTTGCAGCAATAGGTTGCTCATCTGCAACGATAATCCAAAATTTCCGGCCGATGCCATGAATATGAATCTCAGTCTTTATGAAACTCGGGTGATAGCTTGCTTGATCGAAAAAGCCATTACCACACCCGACCAATATCCACTTTCGATTAACTCTCTGGTTAATGCATGCAATCAGAAAAGCAATCGGGAACCCGTTTTGGAATTGAAGGAATTCACCGTACAGGACACAGTCGACGGATTGATTAAAAAATGCCTGGTGAGCCGTGTTGATGGCAGTCGCGTTTCTAAATATCAACATCGCTTCTGTAATAGCGAATTTGGCACTCTGCAGCTGTCAGAAAAGGCTACCGGCATTATTTGCGAGTTGTTCCTGCGAGGCCCGCAAACGCCTGGAGAATTGCGTAATCGCACTGAACGATTGTGCAAATTTGAAGATGTCAACGAAGTCGAAGCCGAGCTTGCAAGATTAATGGCGCGGGAAGAACCCTTAATACTCAAGCTTCCCCGCGAGCCCGGAAAACGCGAATCACGTTATGCCCATCTATTCAGCGGCCCACCACAATTATCTACTTTATCGACAACGGCAAGTGTCGAGATCGAAACCGAAATCACTGATCGTGAAAGAATCGAGGTACTGGAAAAGCAGGTCTACGAGTTGCAACTGAGTCTTGACGACCTTAGGCAGAAATTCGAGCACTTAGCTGAATAGATTCATGAATTAGCTGATTGGGTATTTTTTCTTCCTGATCATAATAGGGACACAGCCAGAAAAATACACTGATGCTGAAAGCGCCTTCCATTAGTTATGAAAAACTTGACGGACAAACGCTACAACAGTAAAAACGCACAATTTTTCAGCGGATCTTTTTAAAACAGCATGAATCACAATACCATTGCAACCCGAGTCGAGCATATCTCAATGGCAACCGGAATTCTTGCAGGCTTGTCTGCTGCAGGAGCGGTATTGGCAGAACCCACCGGATTCGATGCCCTTGGTGTTTGGCTGGGTATTACCGATGAGCCTTTGATTGTCAGTGTAGCCCCCCTGTTTGGCTCAATAGCGACAGCCAGTGGCACTATTTCTGGCTTTACATATTTCTTTGCCAAACGAAAAAAGCGGCAAACAAAAGATAAGACTAATGACGATAACGCGGCATTGCCTGAGTAAGCTAACGTTCTCCAAAGAATCGATTGGTCGCTAATGTAAACAAGCAACCGAGGTGAATGCTCAGAAGCAGTATTCACAGAGAAGACTGAAAGAGAAGAATCGGCCATCAACCTGACTGCTATCGTCCACAAATTTACCTTGAAATGCGTCAGCTTTGTGGGATTTAGCCGCCCCATAACTTTTAGAGCCAATGATTACCATATCGAGGCTTTATCGATAGCGCTAACAAGATCGAGGCTTTATCGATAGCGCTAACAAGCGTCCAACCGCCGCCAAAAGCCCGGTAAAGCGACACCATCGCCACGCCGACTGCCGTTTCCGCTTTGGCGCGTTCGTCGCTGACGGCCAGCTTGCTGCGTTGAGCATCCAGAACGGCCAAATAATTGCCTGCACCGCGCTGATACAAGGCATCGACCAGCCGGTAGGCTTTTTCCGCAGAGGCTTCCGCTTCAGTTAATTGGCCTAGACTATCCGTGGCGGAACGGTGTGCGACGAAGGCGTTTTCCACGTCCTCTAATGCCAGTAAAAAAGTCTTCTCGTAATTGGCGGCGACTTGATCCAAACGCGCATCGGCGGCGGCGATATGGGCGCGGATGCGACCAGCATTGAATATCGGTGCCGAAAGGCCCGAGCCCAGCGCATAAACGCTATCGGCCAGACTCGGAAAACCGCCGACCGCCAGTGCGCCAACACCACCACTGACCGACAGCACCAGCTTGGGATAAAGATCGGCTCGCGCCGAACCCAAGCTGGCCGCCGCCGCGCTGACTTCGGTTTGCGCCAGACGCAAATCCGGACGTTGCGCGAGTAAATCAGACGGCAACAAGCCGGGTATGCTGGGTGCGGCGAGCGGCAACTGGCCGACGACGGCTAGCCGCTGTTCCAGACTTTCCGGCGACTCGCCCAGCAACACGCCCAATCGATGGATCAGGTTTTGCTCGGCGCTGGTCAATAGCGGCAGCGTCGCTTCAGTGCTCTGCAACAGTGTTTGCTGGCGGGCCAGATCCGCCTCGTTAGCCAGTCCGGCTTTAAGAAATACCTGCAAAGTCCGCAAGCGTTCGCGTTGTAACGCTATGTTTTTTTGCAGAATGCCGGTACGTTGCTGCACGCCGCGCAGCTCCAGATAGTTTGTCGCCACCTGGGCCAGCAGACCCACTTGCGCCGTATGCAAGCCTTCCTGACTGCCTTCGGCTTGTGCGGCGGCAGCTTCCGCTTCCAAATGCCTGCCGCCGAACAAATCGATTTCCCAGCGTGCCGCCAATCCGCCGCTGACGGCATCGGCGGTAGGCGTGATCAATTTTATACCTTGCCCGCTCGGCACGCCGACGATGCGGTCGATGCGTTTTTCCCGGCCGCCCGAGAGTGAGAAATCCAGACTGGGATACAACGCCGCTTCGGCGACGATCACCATCGCGTTGGCTTCGCGGACGCGAGCGGTGGCGATCTTCAGATCGTGGTTGGCGGCCAAGGCTTTGGCTATCAACTCGTTGAGCAAGGGATCGTTGAAACCTTGCCACCAAGTCTTCAGGTCAGCCGTTTCGGCGGTTTGGGCGGTTTTGGTATTGGCCGCGTGGTGCCATTGTGCGGGGCTATTGAGTGCGATTTGGTCGCCGACACGGGTCGGCGTACAAGCGATTAGACTAGCCAGGGACAAAATGGTTAGCGGTGTTACATATCGATTATTCATTGTAAAACTCCTTGGTCGTATACGCCAAAAATGTAGCCGCGTAGGGTACGCACTGCGTACCTTCTTGGGCTTTAACAATTGCAGAGGTTTTAAAAGGTACGCAATGCGTACCCTACTGCTTACCGTTTTTAGAGTCCGCCGACGCACGCTCCACCCTAAACCAAGCCGCATACAGCGCAGGCAGGAAGAACACCGTCAATGCAGTCGCCACCGTCAGCCCGCCCATGATGGCGATGGCCTGCGGGCCGAAGCCGCGTAGGGTACGCACTGCGTACCTTCTTAGGCTTTAACAATTGCAGAGGTTTTAAAAGGTACGCAATGCGTACCCTACTGCTTACCGTCTTTAGAGTCCGCCGAC
>JAUYMX010000175.1 GCA_030699345.1 Methylococcaceae bacterium | reverse complement strand
GGCAAGCCTGCGCCACGTAACATTGATTTTATAAGGCAATTGCTTGGCAGCCGAATTTAACCCGGAGGAAACCCGCCAACGTGTCAGTGCAGCTAGGGACTAAAATCAAATTTGCGCCCGCTTCCACCTGTTTTCTGGCCAGTAATGGAAATTCACTGTCGTAGCAGATATTAATGGCTATTTTGCCGAATTCTGTATCAAAACATTTGAGCTCTTGGCCTTTTTTAATAAGCCACTGTTCGTTTTCAAAACGAGTCATCATGATCTTATCTTGAAAATCGAATCGACCGTCCGGCCAAAATAAATAGGCCCGGTTGCGATAAACATCGGGCTCAATAGCCACCGGAAATGTACCGGCCTGAATATAACACTGGTACTTTTGCGCCAAGCCTTGGTAAAGCTTAATGTAATCATCCCGCAAGGATTGCAACGCTACCAGCTGTTTACTTAATGAAGAATAAATCTCCTCGCCAAATAACGATGCCAATTCCATGCAGGCATATTCAGGAAACAATAAAATTTTCGCATCTTGTTTGGCAGCCTCTTCAACCCAGCGTTCAACTTTGGCTTGATAACCCTCCCAGCTGTCCAGAAAACTGATGTCGTATTGTGCTGTAGCAATATTAACTTTCATGTTTTAGCCAAAAGGTCATGGGTTTAGGGGTTTCATCGCTGTCATCCAAATCTTTCCAAATATACTCGGTCCTCAGTTCTGGATGTTTTACATAGCCACGCTTATTCCAGAATTGATCTAGCGGCACATAATCGGCTGGGCGACGAGGATGATCCACGGGGCGTTCCACGCAACAAAAAGTGATGTGTTTAAAACCGCCTAAATCCGCAGCATGCGCTTCACGTTGCTCAAAAAAACGGACGCCGATGCCTAAGCCGCGATAGTCTCTATTGAGCACTGATTCGCTGCAATAAAACACATCATCCAGGTTGTAGCCATGTTCAATAAATGGTTTTTTAAGTTCGTCGGTTTCAAATTTCATCGGCAATGCGGTTGATGCACCCACTACCTTATCGCCATCTAGCGCCAAGACGATCACGCTGTCAGGATTATTGACATAAGTCTGCAGGTATTTTTTCTCGTATTCATAATCGCCGTCATACAAATAAGGGAAGTCCCTAAACACCTCAATTCTGAGTCTGGCAAGTTCCGGAATAAATTTCTCCAGCGCCGCACCGCTCCATCTTTCAATA
>JAUYMX010000166.1 GCA_030699345.1 Methylococcaceae bacterium | reverse complement strand
GACGAAGGCATCGATTTTTTCGTCGGCCATACGCTGGATAGCTTACTCCGTAAGTTGTACAAACAAATTCGTCGCGAGTTGCAGTTTATTTCCGGCCACGAAGGCAATCTTAAAGAAACCCATGAACGGGCTGTTGTGATTACTCGCGAATTTGCAGCACGTCTGCCTACTGTCAGAGCTTTGCTTGATACAGACATCCATGCCGCTTACGAAGGCGATCCGGCCGCCAGAAGCCCCGATGAAATATTGGTTTGTTACCCCGGCATTACCGCGATTATTCATCATCGTCTAGCACATATCCTCTATCAAGCAGGCGTACCGCTGGTGGCCCGTATCATCTCAGAACTTGCTCATTCTGCGACCGGTATTGATATTCATCCCGGCGCACAAATTGGCGATAGCTTCTTCATTGATCACGGCACCGGTGTCGTGATCGGTGAAACTGCGATTATCGGCCGCCGAGTTCGCCTGTATCAAGCAGTGACCTTGGGCGCGAAACGCTTCCCTAAAGATGCCGATGGCGCTTTGGTTAAAGGCAATGCCCGTCACCCTATCGTCGAAGATGACGTGGTGATTTATGCCGGAGCAACCATTTTAGGCCGCATCACAATTGGCCATGGTTCTACCATTGGCGGCAATGTTTGGCTTACACATACCGTTGCCCCCGGTAGCAACATTACCCAAGCCTATGTTCGCAATGAACTCTTTGACGGAGGTGCTGGTATCTAAAAACGCCCCCACCCGGCATGTATTAACTTCAACCCCTACAACACTTAAAACCTAAGGAAAAAACCATGTCTGATATTCATGAAGCCCATACTGCGTTAGGCGACGTCGCTGCACGTACCCTATCGAACGCAACTAAAACCGTACCTATGATGGGAAGCATCACCCCCCGGTGGTTGGTGCATCTGCTGCAATGGGTACCTGTCGAAGCGGGTATTTATCGCGTAAACAAAGTTAAAAATGAAGCCGATATGGCTGTTGATTGTTCCAGTCTGGATGAAAAAGTATTGCCACAAACTTTCGTAGATTACGAAGAATGGGGCCGTGAATACCGTTTAAATGCTGTCAACACCGTGCTTGATGTGCATACACGGGTATCTGATTTATATAGCAGCCCGCATAACCAGATTCACGAACAATTACGTTTGACCATTGAAACCATTAAAGAGCGCCAAGAAAGCGAACTGCTCAATAACAAAGAATATGGCCTGTTGAACAACGTTGCACCTTCACAAAAAATTAAAACCCGCAATGGCTCACCGACGCCTGATGACCTGGATGAATTAATTGCCACGGTTTGGAAAGAGCCAGGCTTCTTCCTAGCACATCCTAAAGCCATTGCTGCTTTCGGTCGTGAAGCCACACGTCGCGGCACACCGCCACCCACGGTGTCTTTATTCGGCTCGCAATTTTTGACATGGCGCGGTATTCCGTTAATCCCAACTGATAAATTGGCGATTACTAAAGGAAAAACCAACATCTTGTTAATTCGTAGTGGCGAAAGTCGTCAAGGCGTTGTTGGTTTGTATCAACCGAACTTGAGCGGCGAATTAAGCATGGGCCTATCAGTCCGTTTTATGGGTATCAACCACAAAGCTATTGCTTCATATTTGGTCTCACTGTATTGCTCACTGGCTGTGTTGACTGACGATGCTCTCGGGGTTCTCGAGAACGTTGAGGTAGGCAATTACTATGACTACAAGTAATTTTGACGGCATTCCATCACTTGGCACTGCGTCGGACACTGTAAATTTAGCTAATTCATTGCCTGACGTTTCCCAGTTAGAAAAACTGGCCAACGAACTGTTTTCAGCGCTACCCTGTGATGGCACAGGAACTGGCGTTGGCTTGTTGTCGTCAGCGGCTTCTAATGTATTTAACGAACAGCTATCAGGCATTGACAAAGCGCTAATACCCGGCACCTCGCCTAACCATTTTGGCGTGCCCGGGGAAGCTGAATTACAAAAACTGTTTGCCCCGCGTTCGGCGTCAGTAGGCAGCTTTCCGAGCAGTAAATTGGCAACTTCGCATCCTGATGACGCATTGAGCGCATTGCATGCACCGCAACAATCTGTTGATAAATCATTATTTACCGGCATTAACACGCAAGGTTTTGATTTACCGGGTGAAGCTGAGCTAAAAAAGTTGTTAGCTGAAAAGTCTATATCCCCGGCTATGAAAGGCCACGCAATCGTGCCTAACGCTAAAGCGGATGCTCCGGCTGTCAGTGATTTCTACTTTCTTAACGAAAGTACATCGCTAAACCGTAGCGCGCCCGTATCGGCGCGTGATTTTGCACACCCTGCGTTTAATGTCAGCGCAGTAAGGCGTGATTTTCCTATTCTTAATGAACGGGTTAATGGTCATCAATTAGTTTGGTTTGATAATGCCGCGACCACGCAAAAACCGCAGGCGGTGATCGACCGAGTTTCGTATTTCTACGAACACGAAAACTCCAACATCCACCGTGCCGCGCATGAACTAGCTGCGCGTTCGACAGATGCTTACGAAAAAGCCCGCAACACGGTAGCACGGTTTTTAAACGCATCGTCAGCGGATGAAATTGTTTTCGTCCGTGGGACTACGGAAGGCATCAATTTGGTTGCGAAAAGCTGGGGCAAGCAAAATATCAGCGAAGGCGACGAGATTGTCATTTCATGGTTGGAGCATCACGCCAACATCGTGCCTTGGCAGCAGCTGTGTTCTGAAACAGGCGCCATCCTTCGCGTTGCGCCGGTCGATGATAGCGGTCAGGTATTATTGAATGAATACCAAAAGCTGCTGACATCCAAAACCAAACTGGTGTCTTTCACGCAAGTCTCCAATGCCTTGGGTACTGTAACGCCAGCGCAACAAATGATCGAAATGGCGCATCGCGTTGGCGCTAAAGTCTTGCTTGATGGCGCGCAATCAGTTTCGCATTTACGGGCAGACGTGCAAAAGCTGGATTGTGACTGGTTTGTATTTTCCGGCCACAAGATATTCGGGCCAACTGGAATTGGCGCAGTCTATGGCAAGCCAGAATTGCTTGAAGGCATGCCACCCTGGCAAGGCGGCGGCAATATGATCGAAGATGTAACATTTGAAAAAACCGTATACCAACCTGCTCCGGCACGTTTTGAAGCCGGCACTGGCAATATTGCCGACGCAGTAGGCCTAGGTGCGGCTTTAGAATATGTTGAGCATATTGGTATCGATAATATTGCCCGCTATGAACATGAGCTATTGGTATACGCGATGGATAAGCTACAAAACATATCCGGCCTACGCCTAATTGGCACGGCACCGGATAAAACCAGCGTTCTATCATTCGTTCTTGCCGGTCATAGCAATCAAGATATTGGCGTTGCATTAAATAAAGTCGGTATTGCCGTACGTACCGGCCACCACTGCGCCCAACCTATCTTGCGTCGTTTTGGTTTGGAAAGCACTGTCCGACCTTCATTAGCGTTTTACAACACGCATGATGAGATAGATCATCTCGTTAACACTGTGCGTCGGATTAAAAACGGTAGCGCTGTTTATTAGCGTTAACGACAATCCTGCTATTCGGCGGCCTAAGGCCGCCTTTTTTTTATGCACCCTCACGCCCCTCACCTCTTGTAACAAACAGGACCATTTTCGACATCTGCGAGCCTGTCCGGCATAATTGCAGCCTGACTTTGGCGCTTGATCAACAAAACTAAAATTCCATGTTAAAAAACACCCAAAAATTGTTAGCCATTATGGCGCAACTTCGAGATCCAGATCACGGCTGCGCCTGGGATGTTAAACAGGATTTCACCAGCCTGATTCCCTATCTAATTGAAGAATCGTATGAAGTTATTGATGCCATCGAGCGCAATGATTTAGATGATTTACGTTCCGAACTGGGCGATTTATTGCTGCAAGTGGTGTTCCATGCCCAAATTGCCGATGAACGTGGCTTGTTCAATTTTGAACAAATTGCCGAAAGTATCAGCGATAAGCTGATTCGCAGGCATCCGCATGTGTTTGCTGACGCTATCTTTAACAGCGATGAAGAACGGCATCAAGCTTGGGAGCAAATCAAAGCCAACGAACGACAAAGTAAAAGCAGCGCAACACCCCAAGATAGTGTTTTATCGGGCGTGGCACGCAATCTGCCAGCTTTACTGGAATGCGAAAAAATTCAGGATCGTGCAGCACAACATGGCTTTGATTGGCCTGACGCACCGCCCGTTTTTGATAAAGTGCTAGAAGAACTGGAAGAAGTTAAAGAAGCTTGGCTGTCTGGCGACCAAGCCCATATCCAGGAGGAAATTGGTGACTTACTATTGGTTGCAGTCAATCTGGCCAGACATATGAAAGTGAATCCTGAACTGGCGCTTAAACAGAGTACGCAAAAATTCATAACTCGGTTTCGTTACATAGAGGATCAAGTGGCGGCCTCTGAGCGCAAATTAACCGATTGTGAATTAACTGAACTGGATGAGTTTTGGAACGCTGCCAAGCTAGCCCTGAAAAAATAAAGACCCTGGGGAACTCAGTTCCCCAGGGTCTTATTTATGTTGTACCTAGGTATCTTAAAAAGAAGCTGCCTTACGTTTTAGTGCCAATACACCGAATAATCCTGATAAAAACAACCACACAGCGCCAGGTACTGGAACGGCTGCTACCTGCGAACTGGTAAACTCAACCCTTAAACCAGTTGGGTTGCCTGCTGATTGCTTAACATTGGTAACCAGAAACTCCAGAGTATTAATACCCGCAACAAATAAATGGCTAGCCGCTGCAAAGTTATACCACTGACTAAAGCCAGCCGCTGAACCAATAATCTCGCCGTTGAAATAGGCTGTCGCATTATTATCGGCTGAAAACCGTCCGGCAAAAGAAGCGGTACTGGCATTAAACCCGGATAAATCAAACTCTAGTGTCCATAAATATGCACCGTTGTGCGAAGAATCATAACTTTGCGCCCGGTTATCGGTAGGCGTTAACCAATGTGACGTGTTGTTGTCAGCAAGCCAGGGACTGATCGGCCAACCCGAACCCACAGCGGCTTCACCATAACCGCCATAAATTGAATTTCCATCCCCATCAGTTAACTTGTAATTAAAGTCGGTAGCCTTATCGACAGTGATTCCAGCCCCCGTATTGAATAGGCCTGGAATTGAGATAGTATCAGCTTGAGCATTAACAACTGTCAACGTGGCTAAGCCAACAAATAAAGCGCTTCTTATATAGTTTTTCATACAAAAACCTAGGTAAATGTTAAATAATGAAACAGAGGAATTACTTAGAAGCCAGTAAGCGGGGTTTTTCTACCCCAGCAAACATCAACAAGCCGACCGAAATCAATGCTAAGGCGCCCGGCGCCGGTACCTGCATAGATAACGCATTAGCCTGTATAAGTGGAGATACATCTGAAGCGGTAAACTCAACTCGCAAACCGGTAGGATTTCCTGATGAACCTTTAATATTGGCCACTCTAAATTCAAGTGTATTGATGCCCGCAATGAAATAATCACTTATCGCGGCAAAGCTGTACCAGTTAGCAAAGTCACTGGCAATGCCAATTGGGTTGTCGTTTAAAAAAGCTACCGCGTTATTGTCGGCAGAAAACCGTCCGGTAAATGAAGCTGTGCTCGGTTCAAATCCCGTTAAATCAAACGCCAGTGTCCATAAATAAAAGCCATTTTTTACAGGGTCATAACTTTGACTTCTATCTGCAGTGGGTGTTAGCCAATGTGAAGTACTGTTATCCGCCAACCAGGGGCTAATAGGCCAACCTGAACCCACCGCCGCTTCGCCGTAGCCACCATAAATTGAACTTCCAGAAAGATTTGTTAATTGGTAATTTGTATCAGTTGTTTTATCGACAGTAATACCTTCTCCAGTGTTGTATAAACCAACAATTGGCACGGCTTGGGCATTTACAGAAAATACGACCGAAGAGACAAGTAAAGCGGCCATGATATTTTTATTCATAATTTCTAACCTTTTGAGAATGATGAAAATCATCTACGTTGCATACACAGATATGAAACGCTTAATATTTACCAATCAATTCCCGTGCCAAGAATGTAAAGCTAATAAAATAAGCATTTTGCCCTACAATAAAGAGCATTAACCAGACAGCCTCGTCAGCACCCCTGACAGTTTTGTCAGAACAATTAACTCAGCCTGTCATAACAGCCACTGATGAATAGCCAAGCAACTATGTCCAAGAATGCCATTACCCTTGAATCATTACTGGAAACGCATGATTTACCGTTCGTGATTATCGATAAGAAATTAACTGTCGTTACTGTTAATCGAGCTTGGGAAATTCGCTTTGGTATTGCTCGCGACCAACAAATTGGCGAGCCATGCTGTAGCAATAGCGGAAACTGCCGACACAGCCGTTTATTTGAAAAGCTAGAGCCTTATGTGGGTCTATTTCCTAGTGATGGCCTAACTGATTTACCAAACCAGCTCAGAGTCCGTGGCTATCCACTTTTGGATGCTAATGGGGCACTCTATATTGGCGAATCGATTAGCGTCGCGACACCGTTAAAATCAACCACAGCGCCATCCCCCATGGTGGGCGCATCATCTACATTTCTGGCATTACAAGCCAAGCTAAATCAAGCTGCTCAAACTCAAGCCCCCGTATTATTGAATGGTGAAACAGGAACTGGCAAAGAACTTGCTTCAGAATTCATCCATCGACATTCTAAAAATGCTGAGAATGAATTTGTGGTGATGGATTGCACCATCCTGGGGGAAAACTTGTTTGAAAGTGAATTATTTGGGCACGAAAAAGGCGCATTCACCGGTGCGACATCTGGAAAGAAGGGCTTATTTGAGATGGCCGACAATGGCACTCTTTTTCTTGACGAAATCGGTGAACTGCCACTTGCGCAACAACCCAAACTGCTGCGTGCACTTGAAAGTGGACAATTTCGTCGTGTTGGCGGCACCTCGGCATTAACAGCGAAAGTCAGGGTGATATGCGCAACACATCGAAACTTGGCAAATATGGTTCGAGACGGTCAGTTTCGCGAAGACCTTTTTTATCGCTTATCGGTTTTTCCAGTTCAAATACCACCGCTACGCGAGCGACGCGAGGATATTCCCTCTTTATGTACGGCAATGCTAACGCAGTTCGGTCAAATGAATGACTGTACCTACACTATAAGCAAGCAAGCCCTGGCAAAATTGCTACAGCACCAATGGCCGGGCAATATCCGAGAGTTAAAGAACTGCCTGCACTTAGCTAGCAGCTTATGCACAGATCACCGCATTGAAGAGCACGACATCAACATTGTCCAGCGGCAGACTGTCAACGAAAGCATACCCAGCTCAAGTCAACAGAATCCGCAACCTGTGCATACAAACTCGCTTGATCAACTCGAAGCCAACTTTATTAAAGAACTGCTCTCCAGACATAACGGCAACCGCAAGCTAATCGCTGCAGAAATGAATATCAGCGAAAGAACGCTGTATCGCAAACTTAATCGCCTAAATCTAACAAACAGCGACTTACACTAATGCAAGCTTCTCTAATTAACTGGACACTCAACACTATCACGCCGCAACTGGATAGTTTTACGCCGCCTAAAGACATGCGCGAAGCTATCAGTCGCATCAAAACATTACCCCCGCTTCCAGGTATCGCTCTACGTATTACACAACTGGCCGCCGACCCATCAGCAGATGCGGCCAAATTAGCAGGCATTATCGAACAAGATCCATTGCTAACTGCCCAAGTTATTCGCTGGGCATGCTCGCCACTTTATGGATACCGCGGCAAAATCACCAGCGTACAGGATGCCATCACTCGAGTGTTGGGATTTGACTTCGTTTTTAATCTGGCATTGGGATTGGCAGCTCTCGCTCCATTGAAAGCCCCCAAAGACGGTCCAGTCGGCACGCGTCTATTCTGGATTCAGGCGCTGGCAAGCACGAAGCTTATGCCGTTGCTAGCCAATCAAATGCCTGCTGCACACCGACTTGCACCTGCTAATTTATTTCTAGCAGGACTAATGCATAACATAGGTTTCCCTTTATTAGGCAATCAGTTTCCGGAAGAGTTTAATTATTTAAATAAGCTGATACAGGCCAATCCAACACTAACTGTTTTTAACCTGGAAAAATTCGCTTTCGGAGTTGACCACACCATGCTGGGCGCATGGTTGATGACAGCATGGTCGATGCCTAAACCTGTTATCGACATTGTCTACCACCATCACAACCCTTACTACCGAGGAGAAAACCACCAACTGAATCTGCTCACTTTTTTGAGTGACTGCCTTTTGGGGCGACTCGGTATAGGGGACGCTCAACAACAAACCTCTCAAGATGAGTTTTTCGATCAACTTGGCTTGCCTGCTGGTGCCAGTCAAACAGCATTGGATAAATTTAATGACATACTGGAAAATATTATTGCTACGGCCGATATTGTTACTGGGTAGCAAGGGATCCCTCAACTACTGAAATCAATAGACCAGAGTCCTTAGGCTTGTTACAAACAATATTGCAATATAAATTGCGCCACCCATAACAACGAATTACTACCTCGTTGTATCCCATTTCCAGCGATCAATATCTATCCAGTAACCTAAACCGATTGCCATTAATGTGCTTGCCAGCATCACTCGCAACGCAAAAAACCACCCTCCGTTCGACGGTTGATAAACCTTGCCATCTATTAAATAAAAAAGCATTTAGATCAGAACCAAGCGACGCCGCCAGAGCCAACACCGCATGTCCAATCAACCAACATAAACCTTAAGCTCGCTAGCATTGAGCACACGCCATAACGCACGGATTTTCATATCCTGCCTTGAAGTAAACCCAGGCACTAAAATTTTGATTATAAAATCGTAGATTCTAGTAAGGCTTGCCTATTATTAGGGAGTTTATGCTCCGCTAAAACCGAAACAAAAGCATGAGAAACAGCCCCTTCCACAAATAATCGCCGCAAAAATTAGGTATTTTAAAAGCTACAAAAAACGCATCGGTTGCCAACCCCAATCCAAAGTACTGAGCAATCAACATATCCCTAATAAAACCACATTAAAGTTTGACAATGTTGCCATTTGAAAAGATAATTCCCAGTCTAATTAACTCAATCAGTAATAACCGAGACACTATGGCTAATACAGCACAAGCTAAAAAGCGTGCGCGACAAGCGGAAAAAAGCCGTATTCGCAACGCAGGACAACGTAGCAACTT
>JAUYMX010000162.1 GCA_030699345.1 Methylococcaceae bacterium | reverse complement strand
GCTGCCGAGCAGCGCACAGCGATGGGAACCACCGCCGTCAATAACTAACACCCGGTAGGTCACTTGGTCTTCTCCAACCGCACTAAATAAGTCATTGTCTTCAAAGACCTTAACAGTAGTAATTTGGCCGCAAAAAATTTTTTTGGCGCCATAAGATTTGAACATCGGGTCGGCAATCTGAAAGTGAGATTCTTCTGAATGCGCGTCGCAAAGATCGGCGGTAGTGAAGGTCATGAGCTTGTCTCGATAATTTATTGGGTGTAGCGAGCCAACAAGCCGGTGCTGCTTTGCGTTGCTGGAATGGGTATTTTGACTTCATAACCGCCGCCGGATGCTTCCTGCATCGGGTGGCCGCGCATATCTTCCATGCGTTCGATAATAATATCCTGATTACCTTCCGGCAAAATCAGCTCCAGTTTATCACCGACCGAAAACTTATTTTTAACATCGACCGTTGCCAAGCCGGTAGTGTCATCATAGGTCCTGATTTCACCGCAAAACTGTTGTTGATGACTTTTCGAGTAACCGGTCAGGTAGTTTTGTTGTTCGTGGGTGTGATGGCGTTGATAAAAACCATCGGTATAACCACGATTGGCCAGGTTTTCCAACACGCCGATCAGTTCCGGCTGAAATGGTCTGCCTGCCAGAGCATCATCAATCGCCTGGCGATAAGTCTGCGCGGTACGGGCAACGTAATAATGCGACTTGGTGCGACCTTCAATTTTTAAACTATCCACGCCGATTTCAACCAGTCTCTGCACATGCTCAATGGCGCGTAAGTCTTTGGAATTCATGATGTACGTGCCGTTTTCATCTTCCATCACCGGCAATAACTCACCCTTGCGGCCTTCCTCTTCCAGGAAATAGACGTTGTCGGCTAATGGATGCCGATCAGCACCACCGCAGCTGGCCGTGCTGATGTCAGCCATGGATAACGCGCCGCCATCCAACACGTAATCGCCTTCGGCATTTTCGTGAGCGGGCAGGGTGTCGTATTTCCAGCGGCAAGAATTGGTACAAGTGCCTTGATTGGGATCACGATGGTTGAAATATCCCGACAATAAGCAGCGGCCGGAATAGGCAATACATAACGCACCATGTACAAACACTTCCAGTTCCATATCCGGGCATTGTTGGCGGATTTCCGCGATTTCATCCAGCGATAACTCGCGCGACAAAATAATGCGGCTTACGCCCATGCGCTGCCAGAATTTCACGGTGGCGTAATTGACGGTATTGGCTTGCACCGACAAATGCACCGGCATGTCCGGCCAAGCTTCCCGCGTCATCATGATTAAACCGGGGTCGGCCATAATCAACGCATCCGGTTGCATCTCAATAATCGGCGCAATATCTTTGATAAAGGTTTTCACTTTGGCGTTGTGCGGAATCACATTGGTCGCCAGAAAAAACTTTTTGTTTAAGTCGTGAGCTTCCTTGATGCCTTTGGCCAGGTTGTCAGCAAGAAAATCATTGTTGCGCACTCTCAGGCTGTAACGCGGCAACCCGGCATAGACGGCATCGGCGCCGAAAGCAAAGGCGTAACGCATGTTTTTAATGGTGCCGGCGGGGGAAAGTAATTCGACGTGTTTCATAGTGCTCGTGCGTAAAGTGCTGATTAGCGGTGTATTCTACCGCAATCGCTTAAACCAAGCCAAAGCCGGAGAGTTGATATGTGGATAGTGTTATTTGTGATTGCGTTGCTATTCGTTTTAGGTGGCGCGCTGCTTTTGCTCAGATCGGCTAATAGCCATAAATTGCCGGAGGGGGTGAAGGCGCAGCCTTATGGGGAGGATGAGGATTAGTTGTGGGGCAAGCGTTATGGGATAACCACAGTTACTCAAAAAATGCTGCAAGCTTAAATTTAACAGCGGCGACAAAGACAGTATTAGAAGAATTTAATGTAACTATTCAGCGTAACTCTCAAAAATAAAGCTTGACAAGGTTTTGCATGGAAAATCGTTTTCAAAGTGGTTTTACCCAAAGGGCCCTTCATTGGCCTCATAGGCGTGAACGCTTTGCCGACACAGCCAGGCAAACTCT
>JAUYMX010000160.1 GCA_030699345.1 Methylococcaceae bacterium | reverse complement strand
TGGGGTACGGCGGTCGCTTATCGGGACCATTCGATATTGCCGTTAAAACCAATGTTAATGTCGATGGCAAGATTGTTCCCAAACTAGCCAGTTCATCCTGCCTAAGCTGTCACGGCACGTCCAGTTTTCATCCTGGATCGTATCAAGCCCTGACGTTTTTCTATCCGGTAAAAATGCCGTTGACCACGCCTTGGGCGATGTATACCCCCGGTTCAGTCGAGTGGAATGAGTGGTTTCAAAACCGCCCCGGCACTGTTCCGCAAAGCAAAGAGCCGGGTGCGATAGCGTTGGATTACAGTACCTTTATGGAAGGGGCGTTAATGAATTATGCCGCCGTCGAAACCGACAAAAATCCGCATTTGTTACAAGGTGCGAAAGAAGATTTTTGGGCAAACTGGCGCAATTGGCAAAAAGCTAGAAAGCATTAGGAAACCGGTAAACGTCTCCCTCGAGTTAAACGAGGGGGACTTTTAAGCTTATTAGCCATTAAACCTTATATTCAGAAGGCTCAGCCGAAGCAGATTGTTGATGAGGCAAATGCTGAATATAGTGTCCAAGCGCGTCAATCGAGTTAAAAAACGACCAAGTTAATAACGATTCTTTCACCAGCCAGCCATTGCCGGCAAACCAAACGCTATAACCTGATTCAGTCAATGTTTGCGCGTATTGCGGGGCTTTAAGTTGATCCTCAGCAGTTAAGGTCAGTTTGGGGTGGAGTTGGTATTGAGCTGCGTGATACAAACTCAGACTGATTTGAACCGTTGCTATGCGCAGTTGTTGCCAAATGATGGGGGCGAACTTCAGCAAATAGGCTTTACTGGCTGACACTATAGGCGACACTATTTGCTGAAACGATAGGGCAATTTTTTTCAGCAGCAATTGCTGGTTAGCTGAAAGATATAAACGCGGATCAAAAGTCTCCACCCACATTTGATACAGGCTGATAACAATTTGCGCCCCCATCGACAGTCCCATCAATGCGCCGGAAGCAACGACGACATAAGCAAAGCTTGGGTTGTTGCGGGTGACAAACCAGGACAGTGTATCAATCAGCATCGATAAAAACGGAATCACCACAATGACGCGTTTTAAAGTGACGTTCATTCGGCAATAAATAAATATCCTGCCCACAAACAGCAAAATGAAGGCGATGCCGAACAGGTGTATGTGTGAGACCTTTACCAATCCAGGTATCGATGCTGCTTTTGATGAAGCGACTTCCATCACACCTTCGTAGTTAGTCAAGTTGGGCAAGCCGGGATTGGTTTCACCATTGTGGCAAAGGGTACAGTCCCGGGCCAGGATTGGAGCAATATCCTGTTCGAAATCAGTTTTTGATTTGCCGGTGCTTAGCCAAACCAGAATTTTTTCTTTGTCATTGGCAGACTTTAGATTTGGCTCCATTGGGCCGCCATTGATGGCAGATCCCAGCCGGGTTTGATCTTGTGAGCCGTAATACGCAATCATCACGTCTTGAATAGACATGCCGGGCTTACCGTCACGCATTTGATGCGTGTAATACATATGCGTTAACGCAAATAAATAACCGATGCCGATGGTCATTAAAAACAGCGAATAAAGCATCTTCTCGCTGACTGAAATATCTTGAAATCTTAAGCAACGCTTTTCCATAACCCACCTTCCTATTGCGTGAATGTATTCGTTCTGATTCGGTTACAGCAATGCTTGGGTGTAGTGGTATGCAGTTGCCGTCCCCATAACCAATGCAGCAAACGGTATGCCAGAATAGTTGTGCGGCTGTTTTGTTAATCTTTTATTTTTAATTACAATGGGTTATGTTGATTTTTTGGTTATTTTAGCGGGCAGGGCAGCATTGAATTCTGCCTTATTGTTGTGCAGTCGTTAAATGCTTTGCACTGGATTGGATGGATCTGCATTGACAGATAAATAGCCTTGGGTAAGGTTAAGGTGCAGCTTAAATGTTATTGTTTTTGTTGTGCTTCGCGTAAAATTGCCCACAGTTCACTAACCCTATCGAGGAAGAGCATGAAACAAATTATTTTTTTAAGCCTATTGCTGTTGTCAGCAAGCGCTTATGCTGAAGAAAGCAAAGATGAGTGGCAAAACACCACTTTGTCTGAAGAGACCATGAAAAAAATTCAAGAAGCCAGATACCAATACAAACGATGTGTAGGTGACGAAATGCAAAAACCTGAATATCAAACTAAAGAAAGCCGTGTTTCAACTGAGGCAATCATCAAGCATTGCGAGCCGGGTCTGGCCAAAATGCGCGAGATTTATATCGCTGAAAAGGTACCTGAAGTGATTGCCGACCGGCATTTGAAACAAATGCGCATCCAAACCACACGTACCGCCTTGCAAGGTATGATGTTCTCCGAAGCCGCCCGTAAATCCAGTCAGCAATAACTTATATGACAGCCTCTTACGTTCGCCCGAATTGGCGAGGGTAGGGGGCTTTTTGATGATGTGCAGCGTGACAACAATAACAAAGAGTATTTGCAATGAATAATTACACGATTGATTTATCACTTAAACCGACCACGTTCGATTTATGGCATGTGTGTTTGGCAGGCACGGTTGCCGTATTAGCGCTGATTCTGATTGTTTTGTTGCTGTCCATGGTGATCAGTCTTGCGCGCAGCAATAAAAAACCGGCTGAATCTGCCGCACAACCGCTAACTGTGACGCCAGAACCGGTCATTAAAGTGGTAGAAAAAATCGTTGAAGTTGAAAAAATTGTCCAGGCTCCAGCACCGGAACCGGTCATATTAAAAGAAGCAACACCGGATGCTGCACTGCAGTTACTTGGTTTATTGCAAAAAGAAGCCCGCTTTATTGATTTTATTAAAGAAGATATTGGCAACTATAGCGATGCCGATATTGGTGTGGCGGCAAGGGTTGTTCATGAGGGGTGTAACAAAGCCATTAACGAACATTTTACCTTGGCGACTGTGCGCTCCGAGTCGGAAGGCAGCAAGGTTACCTTACCGGCAGGTTTTGATGCCGGCAGTGTGCGCCTGACCGGTAATATTGTCGGCTCCGCGCCGTTTACCGGCACCTTAGTGCATAAAGGTTGGCAAGTGACTGAATTGCGTTTGCCCAAATTGACCCAAGGCTATAACGCCAAGATTATCGCGGCTGCAGAGGTGGAGTTATGAAGGGATTATTCGGTCATGTGTCTAACGAAGACACCCAATCGCCGCCATCTGTTGCACCAGAAACAATTGCATCGACAAGTGAGTTCGAGTCGCAGCCCAACGTTGACAATTACGCACAACCGCAATTCTCCGCTGACCATGGCCAACCTTGGTTTTCGGTAGGTATTGATTTAGGCACTACGCATTGCGTGTTGTCTTATGCAAAGATTGATGGCGTTGAAGATGCTGAATTTTCTCAGCAAGTGATGGCTATTCCACAACTGAGCGCGCCGGGCAGTGTCGAAGATAAATTGCAATTACCGTCTTTTTTGTATTTGGCTCATTCCGCCGAAATCGCCGAAGGTTCAACCGCTTTACCCTGGACGGCAAGGCCTCAGCATTTGGTTGGTGAGATTGCCCGTAATCTGGGTAGCAAAACACCTATTCGTTTGGTGTCTAGTGCTAAAAGTTGGTTGTGCCACGCTGGGGTCGATTGCAAAGCGCCGATTTTACCCGCCGATGCGCCGGACGAAATTGAGCGTGTCTCGCCATTTCAGGCAACCACGGCGTATTTGCAGCATCTTGTTGACGCTTGGCACAGCCAGCATCCGGATGCGCCTTTGGCACAGCAGGATGTGGTGATTACCGTCCCGGCTTCGTTTGATCCGGCAGCACGGGAATTAACGGTTGAAGCTGCGCGCGCGGTCGGTTTGAGTCAGGCCATCTTATTAGAAGAGCCGCAAGCGGCGTTGTATAGCTGGATTGAAAAAAGTCATGGCGATTGGCGCAAGCAGGCGGAAGTCGGCGATATTATTTTGGTGATTGATGTTGGCGGCGGTACGACAGATTTATCGTTGATTGCTGTTACCCAAAACAACGGCAATCTGGAGCTGACCCGTGTCGCAGTGGGCGATCATATTTTACTGGGCGGCGACAATATGGATTTGGCCTTGGCTTATACGGTTAAAGCCAAGCTTGAAACCGATGATAAGCGTCTGGAACCTTGGCAAATTCAAGCCTTGACTCACAGCTGTCGGGATGCCAAAGAAAAAATCTTCAATCATCAAGATATTGATAACGTGCCGATAGTGGTTGCTAATCGAGGATCGTCACTAATTGGCGGCGCCTTACGTACAGAGTTGACCCGTGACGAAGTTAATAGAGTGCTGGTGGAAGGTTTTCTTCCTCATGTCTCAGTGGGCGACAGGCCGGTAAGTCGGCCACGCTCAGGCTTGAGAACAGCTGGTTTGCCGTATGCGCAAGATGCCGCTATTACTCGACATTTAGCCGCGTTTTTGACCAAGCAGCTCACCGCTACTGATGAACTGAACGATATAAATTTGCCGATTCATGCCACTTTTCTGCACCCGACAGCGGTATTGTTTAACGGCGGTGTGTTGAAAGCTGAAGGTTTGGCGCAGCGGTTAATGGATGTGTTGAATAATTGGTTGCGAGCTGAACAGGCACCGGACGCAAGATTGCTGGGGGGTGCTGATCTTGATTTAGCGGTTGCCCGCGGCGCGACCTACTATGGTTTTGTGCGCAAAGGTAAAGGTGTGCGTATCAAAGGCGGTACTGCAGCGTCTGATTATGTGGGTATCGAAAGCGCGATGCCCGCCGTACCCGGTTTGCCGCCGCAAATCGAAGCATTGTGTATCGCACCGTTCGGCATGGAGGAGGGTACGCGCCAAGAACTACCCGATGACGAATTTGGCTTGGTGATTGGTGAACCGGTCAGGTTTCGTTTTTTTGCCTCGACCAGTCGTCGTGACGATATAGCGGGTACCCGGTTGGATTATTGGACTGATCGTGAACTTGATGAACTTGATGAGATAGAAATCACGCTTCCTGAAGAAGGACGTAAGCCAGGGGAAGTAATTCCCGTGCATTTGGGAGCCGCAGTCACTGAAGTGGGCACGTTGGAGCTAAACGCAGTATCACAAACCGATGGTACTAACTGGAAGATTGAGTTTGATGTCAGGGCAGGGGAAAGCGGTTAATTGCGAGCGGCTATGCTATGAAACCTGATTCGTATATCGATATTTCAATCAGCGGCCAATGCTTATTTTTGATTAAAGAGGGGCAGCTGCTGCAAAGTTATCCAATCTCCACAGCCAAGAACGGCGCGGGAGAATTGATGGGTAGCGAATGCACACCCACTGGTTGGCATCGCATCAGGGCAAAAATCGGTGCCGATCAGCCCTCGCAAGCAGTGTTTGTCGGCAGACGCCCTACTGGCGAAATCTATAGCGCGGATTTGCAACAACAATACCCTCAACGCGACTGGGTGCTGACCCGGATTTTATGGCTGGGCGGACTGGAGCCCGGCCTTAACCGGTACGGCAAAGTCGATAGTACGTGGCGCTATATTTATATTCATGGTTGTCCGGATGAAAAAATCGATGGCACGCCGGGTTCGCATGGTTGCGTGAGAATGAAAAATCTCGATTTGATTGAATTGTTCGATCGCGTGGATACTGGGCTGAAAGTTTATATTCATGACTGAATTATTTAAAACGCGCTTAGTGTTGGGCGTTGAGTACGATGGCAGCGGCTATAGCGGCTGGCAGTGGCAGGCCAATCGACAGAGCGTGCAGCTGGTGTTGGAACGCGCATTGTCGAAAGTAGCCAATCATCCTGTGGCGGTAATGTGTGCAGGCCGAACTGATGCCGGTGTGCATGCGCTGGAACAAGTGGTGCATTTTGATACCAGCAGCCAACGAGACTTACACGCTTGGTTATTGGGTGGTAATACCAACTTGCCGGACGATGTTAAAATCACGTGGGTTAAAGAGGCGGTGGGTGACTTTCATGCTCGGTACAGCGCCATTGCCCGTTTTTATCGTTACATTATTCTAAACAGACCGGTTAAATCTGCATTACAACGCAAGCAAGTGACGTGGGCTTATCCATCGTTGGATTCAGAAAAAATGCATCAGGCGGCGCAATACATGATCGGGCAACACGATTTTTCTTCATTCCGGGCGCAAGGGTGTCAATC
>JAUYMX010000159.1 GCA_030699345.1 Methylococcaceae bacterium | reverse complement strand
CGGCTTCTAAGCCTTCTTGGCCAACGTCATCGCCATTGGTAAAACCAACCAAATGCGCTGATATTTCTCCGGCAGGATAATAACGCTTGAATTCTCTATCAAACCCTACCCCAATTAGCTTCAGCCCTTTAACTTGTTCAGCAATCTGCGGACTAATTCTGCGGACTATGTAGGCGAATTGTCTGTGCGTGTCATCTTTAAGAAGATCGCTGACCTTGCCTGCTTCCAGCCCAAGAATAGTTTCCATCTGGGCGACTTTTAACATTTTCTCTTGCTGTAGCCGTTGCCGCACAGCTGCTTTTTGTTCTTCCGTTAAGCTTTTGTGCTGCTCCTTAGCTAGCGCTTTTTCAGCCGCCGCCTGTTCTTCTTTAGTTATGCCTTTAAGCTGTAAAGGATTAATCCATACAGATTGCACCGGTGAACTAATTGCTAAAGGCTCGCCATTTCTATCCTTGATCATGCCGCGATATGCAGACACCACAACTTCGTCTACATAACGAATTTCACCTTCATGCTGGAGAAACTGCTTATTAAAAACTTGCAAATAGATAGCTCGTCCGACCAGAATGACCATGCAGGCCATCATGAATCCGATTACAAACTTTCTCCTTCCACTAAAATCCTCTGCCCGCCGTGGCCTGTTGTGCTTGCCATGTAAACTTATCATTTATGGTTTGATATAAATAATTTTGTCCCGCTGCGGTACTATTAATTTCAATTTATCGCGAGCTACTTGCTCAAGCTGATTTTCTTCAGTTAACGTAGTCAACTCCAATTGCAACTGCCCCCATTCCACTTCGTATTGATCTAATGCGGCTTCCTGTTTTTGAATCTCAATAAACATCAGCCTGGCGTTATACTTGAAATAGATAACAGCAATTGCCGAGGCGATTAATCCCAATAACAGCCCGATAAAAACCAACGCCTTAACCTTTACCACTTACGCCTCGACTGAAGATACCGAGATCTTCTCCGCTACCCGCAGCACCGCACTTCTTGAGCGAGGATTTAATGCAACTTCCTGCGCTGTAGCTTTCAGCGCCTTATCAATTTTTTTTAGCTGGCCACGTTCTATGTCAGCTTCCTTAATGGGCAGCCTTCCGAGAACATGCTTGGCTCCGGATTCATGCCGAATAAATCGTTTAACGATTCGATCTTCAAGCGAATGAAACGAAATAACCACCAATCGCCCACCTGGCTTTAAGACGTTTACAGCTTGTTGCAAGACGTCTTTTAATTCTTCTAATTCCCTGTTGATTTCTATCCGTATCGCCTGAAAGCTACGTGTAGCCGGATGTTTATGTTTTTCTTTAATTGGCACAGCATCTTCAATCAGCTTTGCCAATTGCAGAGTTGTCGT
>JAUYMX010000153.1 GCA_030699345.1 Methylococcaceae bacterium | reverse complement strand
TCGGCTTCTCGTAACGATGCAGTTTCCGCGCGACTGACCAGAATTACAGTAGTTTGTTTGGGGTCGGCCAGTTGTGCCACGGTCGCCGCGTACAGATGGCGTTGTTGTTCCAGTCCTGCTAGTGGGCCTAAACAAGAGGCACCACCTGTTGAGGATTCAATAAAGCCATTCCATGCAGAAGGTAGCGATAACAGCCTCAGCGTATGGCCGGTGGGCGCGGTATCGAAAATGACATGGTCGAATTCCCGGGTTTTTTCAGGTGTACCGATCAGCGCGGAGAATTCATCAAACGCGGCAATTTCCACCGTGCAGGCGCCGGAGAATTGCTCCTCCATGCTCTGAATGGCAGCGGCTGGCAATATGCCGCGATAAGGCGCAACCATGCGTTCGCGGTAAGCTTGGGCAGACGCTTCAGGATCGATATTCAGGGCAAACAGCCCCGGCACGTCAGGAATCGCAACAGGCGTTGATGACAAATTTACGCCCAATACTTCATCGAGATTGGAAGCCGGATCGGTGCTGACAATCAACACACGCTTGCCAGCTTCAGCCAGTGCTATGCCGGTTGCGCAGGATAGCGATGTCTTACCGACGCCGCCCTTGCCGGTAAAAAACAAATAGCGGGTGTTGACTGTTGGCAGTGCCATGCTCGTATCCTTGATGTCGTCACTTAAAATTAACAGCAACCGCCGCTGGGTTTACAGCAGCCGTCTTCAATTTTAATGTGCGGCTTAGATTGGGTTTGTTCGGGCGTAATGCCTAATTTTTGCGCCAATTGCGCGCGGGACAAATACACGCCGGTAGAGGCGATTTGTCCGTCCACTACAACTATAGGCAGTCTATCCATGCCAGCTTCCATTTCTTTGACAACATCTGTATTTGTGGCAAATGCCTGCGGTTCCTGCGATAGGTTGTAGCGGCTGACGGATACGCCTTGCTCGGTCAGCCATTGCAGATCGGCAACAAACTGCACCAATACCGGATCAACATCTACGCCGCAGACACCGGTAGAGCAGCACATGGCTGGTTCATAAATTTCGAGTTTTTTCATTGCGAATGTTCCTTATGTCTGGATATAGAGGACAGAGTTATTATTGCTGTTCAGTTGGGCAATCAGGCGCACAGCTTGTGCCGCAGGGCTCACCGCCGCAGCAGTTTTCAGTTAAAAATGTGATTAAGTCGTTCATGGCCTTAAAATTGGCCGAGTAAATAATGAAACGACCTTGTTGTGTTGAGACGACCAGGTTAGCGAAGGTAAGTTCTTTCATATGAAAGGACAATGAAGACGGGGCGATGCCTAAGGCTTCGCTGATTTTGCCCGCCGGTAGACCGTCCGGCCCGGTTTGAACGAGTAAGCGAAAAATAGCCAGGCGTGAATCCTGGGCAAGGGCGGAGAGCGCGGTGACGATAGTTTTTGTTTCCATATTTCAATGATATTTGAAATATGGAAATCAAGCAAGGCTTTGCAAGCCTAGAGACGGTGAACGCTTTTGAAGAGGTGTCTATTTAAGATGTTTGGTAACTATTCAGTCCCTTGATCGAGCCGTCATGCGTAGGCTGGATAAGCGCTAGCGCATCCGGCAAATGCGCGTTGCTTATCCACCCACACAATAAACGCATAGCCTCATTCAGGTTAAAGACTGAATAGTTACGATGTTTGTAGAGAAAAACTTATCAGTTATTCTTACTATGTGCCTGGAATTAACCCAGCTTGAAACCCACAAAAAATCCACCGGCAGCACCTACACCTTGGCTGGTGATACTAGTTAGTCGATGCACAAGGAATCCGCCTGAGTTTTTAGCGGCTTCCGTAGCGGAGTCGGCGGCGTGTTGCAAGTCTGCATCAGAGATATTGACGACCCCGTAATACTCGGCAACAAATAACAGTACAATCGCGGCACCTGCCAAAAACAGCACCGTTCGCAGCATCTTCTTAGCAAAATAGCCCACTGCTAAGCCAATCACAAACGGCGCACCGACGTTGCCAATCAAGAAAGCAGAAGAAAAAATGTCGTTGGCAGGGGCGGATGTAAGCGGGTTTGTATTCATAGTCAAAAGTGCCTTGAAATATTTTTTTGATTAAAATGGTGCAATCAACGTTTGCAAAATTAGCAAATTTTACTTTATTTCCAACCTTACTGCGTTATGTTGAGTCCTGCTCCAGGAGAGTGCAGGCTTGCAAGAAGAGGGTGCATCCTCTATAAATACTTTGTTAACAGATAGACGGCCGACCTAGCGCATCATGCAGTAACCGTTGCTACGCGTCGGCAAAACTCCCTAACCTTTAGCCTAGAGGCAAGACATGACAACTGTAACTGATCCAATTATTGGCAATTGGTATAAAGACCTGGAAAATAATCTCACATTTAAGGTGGTGTCGGTTGAAGACAGCGATGATTCAATTGAGGTGCAATATCTTAATGGCGACATTGGTGAATATGATCGCGACAGTTGGTATGGCTCTACCTTTGATTACATCGAAGATCCTGAGGACTGGACCGCGCCGTTTGACGGCATTGAAAGCGACGATTTAGGTTACTCCGATACCGATGAACACAAACCCAACCCCGAAGACGTGGACCTTGATACTTATCTGGATTGATTAGGAAACGATTGCATGAAAATGACGCCACAACAATTTCTCGACTGGCCATCGAAAAGGATCACTTTGTTGGCCATGTCGGGGGCAGGTAAAACTACGCTAGCCAACAAATTGCCTAAAGATAATTGGTTCCATTATTCGGGTGATTATCGGATCGGCACCAAATATCTTGGCGAGCCGATTTTGGATAACATCAAGCGTCAAGCCATGCAGGTGCCATTTTTGCGTGAGTTATTGCTGTCAGATTCCATTTCTATCAATAACAACATTACTGTCGACAATCTGGCGCCGGTGTCGACTTTCCTTAGCAAATTGGGCAATGCTGAATTAGGCGGCCTGTCTTTATCTGAGTTTAAACGTCGTCAAAAGCTTCATCACCAAGCTGAAATTGCGGCAATGTTGGACGTGCCGGAGTTTATTCATAAAGCCGAAGATATTTA
>JAUYMX010000146.1 GCA_030699345.1 Methylococcaceae bacterium | reverse complement strand
TAATACGCTCAGCCATTCCCAAACGTTTTAGCCCGGCCGAAGCCAAAATGATGGCGTCATACTCACCTGCATCCAATTTGGCGAGTCGAGTATTAACATTACCCCGCAAGGTTAAAATCTCAGCATTAGGAAAGCGTTCTTTAATCTGGCATTGCCTACGCAAACTGGACGTACCAATTTTGGCGTCTGCAGGCAACTCATCTAATGATGCATAGCGATTAGACACTAACGCATCCGTGGGATCTTCACGAGTCAAAATTGCCGCCAGATGCAAACCTTCTGGGAACTCAACCGGCACATCTTTCATGGAATGCACAGCAATATCTGCCGTCCCTTCCAACATGCCCTGCTCCAACTCCTTAACAAATAAGCCTTTACCGCCGATTTTAGCTAATGGCGCGTCCAATATTTTGTCGCCCTGCGTAGACATCTTTACCAACTCTGTCTTCACCCAGGGAAATGCTTTTTCCAAACGCTCTGCAACATGTTCCGCCTGCCACAATGCCAGTGGGCTTTTACGGGTTGCGATACGAATAATTTTGCTAGCCAAGATAAAACCCATTTTCATAAGAATTAAGATAGCGCTATTGTAACTGTATTTGCCTGCAAAGACGGCTAGTTGCTTGGTAATTCTTTAATATCTACGAGGTTGACTAATAACCACACTAATCAGCTTAAATTTATCTTCTATAATCCAAGCATATTTCTACTAATAACACGATTAGTACCACCTTTGCCGCCACTCAAAATATTATGCAGACCATCCTGATTGTCGACGATGCCCCGGAAAATCTGTCGTTACTAAGCGACTTGCTCCAGCCTTATTATCAGGTACGCGCCGCTAATTCAGGTTTGCGCGCATTGCGAGCAGCGATAACAGATCCTCAACCGGACCTCATTTTGCTGGATGTGATCATGCCGTCCATGGATGGCTATGAGGTTATCTCCCAACTTAAAGCCGACCCACACACCGCCAATATTCCGGTCATCTTTGTTACCGCCATGGAATCCAGCGAAGATGAAGAACATGGTTTAGCCCTAGGCGCCATGGATTACATCACTAAGCCCATTAAACCTGCCATTGTTTTAGCACGTATAAAAACCCATCTTGATCTTAAAGCTGCCAGCGATTGGCTTCACGATCGCAATAAAGTACTGGAAGCTGAAATCGCCCAACGGATGGAAGATAACCTGATTATTCAAGATGTGACCATCCGCGCCCTGGCTCATCTTGCAGAAACCCGCGATCCTGAAACCGGCAACCATTTACTTAGAACGCAAAGCTATATACAAATCTTAGCGTTACAGTTGCAAAACCATCCCCGTTTTCAGCATTTTCTCACTGCAAACAATATTCAGAACATGGTCAAATCGGCCCCTTTGCACGACATTGGTAAGGTAGGTATTCCTGACAATATTCTACTTAAGCCCGGCAAACTGAACGCGGATGAATGGGAAGTCATGAAAACCCATAGCTACTTAGGCTTTCGGGCGATAGAGCTTGCTGAACAAGATGCCGAACGGCCTTTAGAGTTTCTTAACATCGCTAAAGACATAAGCAGATACCACCACGAAAAATGGGACGGCAGCGGGTATCCTGATGGTCTGCAAGGTGACGCCATACC
>JAUYMX010000135.1 GCA_030699345.1 Methylococcaceae bacterium | reverse complement strand
TAAATCCTATTAAGTTAAGCCGTTCGTGGTGAGCAAAGTAAGCCCCTTTTCGGCGGCATGACGTTACCAAGAAACAGACGCTGTTTGAGACGATTTTTAATTTTATTTCCCGCTTATAAATAGTTGATTTTATAAGCATAAAAACGTTGTTTCTTGAGAGCTTTAGGCAAGCTGTAGGTGCGAATTCATTCGCACTATGCGGATAAATCCGCACCTACCCGGTCTTGCCTAGTCGTCAAAAATAGGGAACCTCGAAAAACCCTGCACTTCGATAAACTCAGTACCCACAGGGCATAAATGCGAACGGTGTCTTAAAAATCAAGGAGTTCCGTTTTTAATTTTATTGACCGCTTGTAAATAGTTGATTTTATAAGCATAAAAAAGCTGTTTCTTGAGAGCTTGTCGAACCATGATCGGCTCTTGTGCCCTTTTTGGATATAACGCCCTGCAAACGCTTTATATCCCGATCATGGTCATGTTATTTGCGTTGATTTTTCGTGGCGTTGCCTTTGAGTTTCGTCACCATAATCAGAAAACAGCCCACTGGAATTTGATATTTGGCATCAGCAGTTTATTGGCGAGCCTGGCCCAAGGGGTTGCCTTAGGTAGTTTGATTGGTGGGCTGGGCATTACCGAAGATAACTACCAAGGCAATGTTTGGGGGTGGTTTACACCTTTTTCTGTCCTGGTTGCATTAGGCGTCGTCACTGGCTATACCTTGCTGGGTGCCACTTATTTGATGATAAAAACCGAAGGTGCGATTCGACGAATAAGTATTGATCATTCTTATGCCGCTGCCATTCTGGAAATCGTTATTTTGAGTGCCGTAGTCATCTGGGCATCCCGGTTTAATCCTTATTTTGCAACCCGCTGGGCCGATAAAGAGACCGGCGCTTACCTGGATCTCTTTCTTATTCTGGCAATCTTTGCTTTTAGCATGTTGATGTGGGCATTGCGGAATGGCTTCGAATTAAGCGCATTTTTTTGGAGCGTTATCATCTCCATGGCCATTTTTACTGCAATAACTATCGGCTATTATCCGTTTATGGTTCCTGCGTCCATTGCATTGACCGATGCAGCATCTTCGAGCAAAACCTTGATATTTATGCTCTCGGGTATCGGTTTTTTGATACCCGTTATGCTGGTCTATAGCGGCTATCAATATCTCGTTTTCCGGGGTAAGGTAAAAATGAATGAACACAGAAATTAACGTTAACGCAGTTCAGTTACTGCCCGTTACGCTTCAATATCCCCTTCAACACCGTGCGTAGAATGCCGCCATCCCGATAATATTGAACCTCTATCGGGGTATCGATGCGGCTTAGGGTCTTAAAGCGGATGACGTTACCGTCGGTAGTAGACGCTGAAACATTGATTTCCTGTTGCGGCACGGTGGTATCGGCAATGTCTATCGCAAATATTTCCGTGCCATTCAGGCCCAGACTTGCCAGCGATTCACCGGCAATAAACTGCAACGGCAGAATGCCCATGCCGATTAAATTGCTGCGGTGTATGGTTTCATAACTTTGGGCGATGACAGTTTTAACGCCTTGCATATAGGGGCCTTTGGCGGCCCAGTCCCGTGATGAGCCGGAGCCGTATTCCTTGCCGGCCAGAATGCACAACCCTATTCCCGCATCTTTATATTTCATCGCCGCATCAAAAAAACTCATCAATTCGCCGGACGGATGATGGATGGTGATATTACCTTCAATACCAGGCAGCAGCAGGTTTCGAATGCGGATGTTGGCAAAGGTGCCCCTGGACATCACCTGATCGTTGCCCCGCCGCGAGCCATAACTGTTCCAGTCTTTACGTTCTATACCTTGTTTCAGCAAATAAGCTGCCGCCGGCGAATTGGCAGCAATTTGCCCGGCAGGGGAAATATGATCGGTGGTCACCGAATCCCCGAACACTGCTAACACCCGCAATCCGGTGAGGGACACGATTACTTGGGGTTGGATTGATAATCCTGCAAAAAACGGCGGTTTGCGGATATAGGTCGAATGCGTGTTCCACGGGTAGATTTCGGACGAGCTGACTTCAACTTGTTGCCATGCCTGACTGCCGGTAAATACATCGGCATAACGCTCCCGGAACATCTCTGGCGTAACAAACTGCCTTATCGTCTCGGAGATTTCCTGATTGCTGGGCCAGATGTCTTGCAGATACACCGGATTGCCGTCCTTGTCTTTACCGATAGAATCACGGCTAATATCCACCGTCATTGCCCCTGCCAATGCATAAGCCACCACCAGCGGCGGTGAGGCCAGGTAGTTGGTTTGGGTCAACGGATGCACCCGGCCTTCGAAGTTTCTGTTACCGGACAGCACCGCTGATACCACCAGGTTATTTTCGACGATGGCTTGTTCCACAGCTGCATCCAACGGCCCGGAATTACCAATGCAAGTAGTACAACCGTAGCCCACTAGGTAAAACCCCAATTGTTCCAGATAGGGCAACAAGCCTGATTTTTTTAAATATTCCGTGACCACCATCGATCCCGGCGCCAGCGAGGTTTTGACATAGTTTTTGACTTTCAGGCCTTTTTCCACGACTTTCTTGGCCAACAGCCCCGCAGCCAGCATCACCGATGGATTGCTGGTGTTAGTGCAAGACGTAATCGCGGCGATCACCACCGCCCCATGAGTGATTGCCTCGCTTGAACCTTTGCTCGACACCATGCCATGGCGATTTAGGTCGGCCTCGGCCAAGCCCATACCTTTATTGCCGACCGGCGCGGTCAGCACCTGCCGGTAAGTTGATCCCAGTTGACTTAATAGAATGCGGTCCTGGGGACGTTTAGGCCCGGCAAGTGCCGGTTCAATACTGCCAAGATCGACGGCCATGATTTGGCTGAATTCTGGATCCGGCGTTTGGTCATTTCGAAATAAGCCCTGTAGCTTGGCATAGCGTTCGGTCAGTTCGATTTGTTCGGGACTGCGCCCAGTGAGGCGCATATAGCTTAAGGTCTCGTCGTCGATTGGAAAATAACTCACCGTCGCGCCCTGCTCCGGCGCCATATTGCTGATGGTCGCCCGATCCGGCACGCTCATCGAGCTCAAACCCGGGCCGTAAAACTCGACAAACTTGCCTACCACTCCAACGTTTCGGCACAACTCGGTAATCCGCAACACCAGATCGGTCGCGGTAACTCCCGGCGGCAGGCTGCCGGTCAATTTAATGCCGACCACATCCGGCACCAGCATGTAGATGGGCTGGTCCAGCATCACCGCTTCGGCTTCAATGCCACCGACACCCCAGGCCAATACGCCCAGGCCATTAACCATGGGTGTGTGTGAATCGGTACCGACACAGCTGTCTGGATAACAAATATTGTTTTGGTTGCGGAACACGACTTGCGCAAGATATTCGAGATTGACCTGATGCACGATGCCGGTGGCAGGCGGCACCACGCGCAGGTTTTTAAAAGCGGCTTGCCCCCATTTAAGAAACTCATAGCGTTCGGCATTGCGTTGAAACTCGACCGTTTCGTTTAATGCTAGGGATGTGGCCTTACCGAAATAATCCACCTGCACCGAATGATCGATCACCAGATCGCAAGGGATAAACGGATTAATCTTGCTTGGATCGCCGCCCAGCTCACTCATCGCATCACGCATTGCCGCCAGATCGACCAGCGCCGGAACGCCGGTAAAATCCTGCAATACCACCCGAGCCGGTTTGTAAGGGACTTCATGCCTTAAGCCGTTGGGCTGCCATTGAGCAAGGCGCATCACATCATCCTGACTAATTGCGACACCGTCACAGTTGCGCAGCACCGACTCCAACAAGATTTTTATCGAAAACGGCAATCGCGACACGTTTGCCACGCCGCTTCGTTCAAGACTGGACAGGGAATAATAGGACGAGAAAGCAAATCCCAGGGGTTGTAGAACGCCAAACAGATCGTGATTTGACATGAGAAATCTCCCGTCGATTTTAAAATATCGGTATGCAAATACCGAAGCGGGAACATTTGAGCGCTAATCAATTACTACAGAGGTTCGCAACCCTTAAAAACTTTTCGCCGTTGTTTGACGTTTCTGATCCTTCCATCATGGCAAAACGACCAGAACAAGCTGCCCGTTTTGCCTGATGAGGTGTTGATGTTATTTATTGCTCGCCTTAATGTGTTCCACAGCCTCTTCCGCAGCTTTAGTAGCAGGCTCCACATGCCCCAAATTACCCTCATCAATGGCTTTTTGCAGCGAACCGGCTGCCGCGTCCAAATGGGTTTTAGATTGCCCTTTGGCCGCTATAGAAGCTGCCAGTGTGTGATCCAGGGCTTGTTTTGCATGATCGACCAGAATCGGCGCATGACCGGCCTTGCCATGAGTTACTGCAGCGTCGGCATGTATCAACGCTTTGTCAGCATGTTCATCAGCGAATACAGCAGTGCTCAAACAAAGTAACAAACCAGCCAATATTGATGCTATTTTTTTCATAACCCTCTCCCCGATAAAATTTATTAACACTGTTTTATTCGGCAATCCGGCTTTCCTGAACCTCAGGATCCGTACTTCCCGGCGGCTACCTTATTATGGCAACTCCGATTTTATTATTTACCTTTAGTTAAACATTATTACTATTAGTATGAATACCTATAGCAATGGCACTCATATTCGGCGATCGTAGTTAAAAGTGAGTTTCGCTTAAATTCTGACAAAGGAGTCTCTTATGACTATTAGTAGTAGCCAGCAGTGGGTTTGTCTGCAATGCGGTTATAACATGATCGGCGAGATGCCCGATATTTGTCCGTTTTGCGGAGCGAAACATGATCGATTTATGGCCTGGGATGATGCCGAAAAGACCTATCGTGTCACAACGACTGCTGTAAATGATTACGTCAGTCAATTACTTTCCGTGCCGAAACTAGGTATCGAGCATGCGGCTTATCGCGTTGAAACCGAAGTAGGTGCGGTTTGGATTGATTCACCGTCGGCGTTCAACCGTGAACTGGCACCAGTGCATGCAATTTTGAGGGTGTAAAACTTTCCGTGTAAACCGCCATTAAAAAACTTCTGTTAGTCGGTCTTGGTACAGAATCATAAACTGATTCAGCGCTGGCTTCCAATCGCGAATCGGCATGGTCCATTTCTTGGCCGCTTGCTCAATG
>JAUYMX010000130.1 GCA_030699345.1 Methylococcaceae bacterium | reverse complement strand
AACCGCATTGCCGTGCGCTTTGCGTATGAATGGCATGATATTTCAGGACAATGGTTTCGTTCTTACGGCAACGAAAACTGGGAATTTAATGAACACGGCCTGATGCAGCGACGCATAGCCAGTATCAACGATCTAGCTATTAACGAACTGGAACGAAAATTTCATTGGTCACTCGGTACTAGGCCTGATGATTATCCGGGTTTGTCTGAGCTGGGGTTGTGAGATGCGTAACGACTGTCAAGAATAACGTGTAATGTCAGGATTTTTTACACATTTGTAATGTTGCATTATTACTGACCAATATTTCAATATTAAAAATAACAATATAATTCAAATGCTTATTATATTTTTAAGCATCAAGTTAACTATTAATTAGCTATACCCTCAAAATTAAAACTAATAATTTTTACAAAAAACCATCAATACCTATAAATGTGTCAGGTTTTATTACACTTCTAACTTATCGCAAGCCAAGCCATTCCAACTGATATATTTTAACCATCTGAAATATAAACAATAAAAATAAAAAACCAATATATGGCATATCACTTGCTTTAAGAGTTTTGTTGATAATTCCGCAGACCGAACTAACAACAATATTGAGTCTACTTTTATTTAAACCTATCGTATTAACGATAAACAACTCAATCCACCATTACCTTAACCAAAGGAACCGTAATGAAAAAACTATCCGGCGCAATTGCCATGCTCTTAATCTCATCCGGTGCCAATGCCGCCCAACTTGTAAGCTATGACGGTACATTTATTTCCGGCACAGGCAGTATTGCTGCCAATCAATTATTTTCTGGTGAATTTACGTTTGACATAAATTCGTCACCTTCTTTTGTAGAGTATGACTCCCCAACGCATACACCGCCTTATTCACGTGTCGAGCTAAAGTATGAAAACACACCCCGGTCTGTTGTGATTAACGGTGGGCAACCCATTTTTTATAACAACGGCTATTTTAATGTTGTTGTCGATGACAATTTTCAGATTGATCAAAACACTATAAACGAGGCGGGCTTAAACGGTGTGGTACAAGCGGATACTTACGACTATGTAGAATTCGAATATGACTCACCCTATACCACATTCGATCAAAACGACGAACTTTACAATGGAGCAGAATTTTCTCTGTTTGCTATTTTCGATAAAAACACGTTCACGTTTGACAGCCTCCAGAGCCAGGGCTATCAAAGCATTTACGCTCTTACTCCAATATTCCAGGGATTTTTTATCCAAAAGGCAACCAACGGCGTATTGGACTTTCGTGGCACGGGCAGAATAGATCATTTCAATGTAACAGAAGTCTCACAAGTACCAGTACCCGGTGCCGCGTGGTTATTTGGCTCAGCGCTTGCCGGCTTGGCATTAAGACTACGGAAACAGGCGTAACGGCCCGACCGTCAGCATAAAAGGGTGGGCAGATTTGATTTGCTCACCCTTTATTGTTCAACTCCTCTTTATTGATCGACACCCGCTTCAGCAAACGTCGCCATATCGTTCAAAAATACCACCGCCGATTGCAATAATGGGTAAGCCAGCGCAATACCGGAACCTTCTCCTAAGCGTAATTCCAGATTCAGCAACGGCTTTACAGCAAAATATCTGAGTAATGCCTGATGGCCATGTTCACTGGACACATGACTGAACACGCAATAATCCAAAACCTGCGGTTGCAATTTGTAGGCTATTAACAGCGCGGTGCAGGCAATAAAACCATCGACCATAACTACCATGCCCAATTCCGCGGCTTTAAGATAAGCACCAACCATCATTGCCATTTCAAAACCGCCAAAGGTGGCTAACACTGCTAACGGTTCGGTAACATTTTTATGTTGTTGAACGGCTTGTTCCAACACCGCTAACTTACTTTGCAATTGCTGATCATTAAGCCCAGTGCCACGGCCTACGCACTGCACTAAAGGCTCGCCTGTCAAACAATGCATTAACAAGGCGGCAGCGGAAGTATTGCCGATACCCATTTCGCCAAAACCTATGCAGTTACAGCCCTCATTATATTGCTGCAACACCAGCTCAACCCCAGTTTGCAGGGCAACTGCGCATTGTTGCTCGGTCATAGCGGGTTGGTTTAAAAAGTTACGAGTTCCTTTAGCAACCTTTGCGGCAATTAGCTGGGGATGGCTGGTTAAATCAGCATTAACACCGGCATCGACAATCAATAATTGCAACTGATGCTGCCTGGCAAAGACGCTGATAGCCGCGCCGCCAGCTAAAAAATTGCCAACCATTTGCGCAGTCACTGATTGAGGATAAGCACTGACGCCAGCTTCAGCGATACCATGATCACCGGCAAAAATAAGCACGCAAGGTTTGTTCAGGCTTGGGGCAAGGCTGTTTTGGCATAAGCCAATCTGTAACGCTAAGGCTTCAAGCAGCCCTAATGCCCCCAATGGTTTGGTTTTTTGGTCGATTTTATGTTGTAAGGCGGCATTTAATTCAGCTGCACGAGGCGGGATAACGAAGTTTATCGGCACGGGGTATTCCAAGTGTTTTCAAATAATAAGGTATTTAGAGCTAGCCTTGATGCCCACTGCTCTTGTTCCAGCATCGGCTTGTCGTAAAAGTTATCAACATGGCCGAGGCACAAAATAGCAACCGGCTGACTATCATCAGGCATATTTAATAATTTTTTTAATGCCGTCGGCTCAAACATCGACACCCAGCCCAAGCCTAAACCTTCAACTCGCGCGGCTAACCACAAGTTTTGGATGGCGCAAGACAATGACGCCAAATCCATTTCCGGCAGGGTGCGACGGCCAAAGACATGCTGTTGACGTTGGTCGCATAGCGCCGCCACCAACACTTCGCCGCACTCCAAAATACCTTCCACTTTTAATTTCATAAAAGCATCTTCGCGCTCGCCCAAGGCTTGAGCCGTTTGAATACG
>JAUYMX010000124.1 GCA_030699345.1 Methylococcaceae bacterium | reverse complement strand
TTCCATGGTCTACTCGGAATGATTTTTGTGGGCGGGCCAATCCATCAGGCCAAGCTGCAAAAATATCAGTAATAAACCGAAGCCCGGCAAAAACACCAATAAAGCCCAGGCAGGATTAAAACCGGCTTTGTTATAAATGACACCGATGGGAATTACGATCATCAGGCCGACGATGATGATTTGACCAAACTCTGGAAACATAAGCGCCGAGCCTTACGGTTGGTTGTTGAGTGTGCGAGACAAATAGTCTGTAGGATGTGCTGAGGAAACGAAGCGCATCTGTCGAGAAATGATGCGCTTCACTCTGTGAAGTACATCCTACGGACTGATTATTTTTTGATGTACAGATCAGTAATCGTGCCGGTAATCATTTCCGCAGCGAAAGCGAAAGTTTCTGACAATGTTGGATGCGGATGGATGGTCAAACCAATGTCTTCAGCATCAGCACCCATTTCCAATGCCAGTACGGCTTCGCCAATTAATTCCCCAGCGTTAGTGCCGACTATCCCGGCACCGAGAACTCTACCGGTGTCTTTTTCGCAGATTATTTTCGTTAAGCCTTCTTTGCGACCGATGCTTAATGAACGGCCACTGGCGGCCCATGGGAATACGGCTTTGTCGTAAGCGATACCTTGTTCAGCCGCCTGGTTTTCAGTTAAGCCCATCCATGCCACTTCCGGATCGGTGTAGGCGACCGAAGGTATGGTCAGTGCGTCAAATGCAGATTTATGACCAGCAGCCACTTCCGCTGCTACTTTGCCTTCATGCACGGCTTTGTGGGCAAGCATTGGGTTGCCAACGATGTCGCCGATAGCAAAAATGTGCGGGACGTTAGTGCGTTGTTGTTTGTCGACGGCGATAAAACCGGCGTCATCAACATTGATACCGGCCAGTTCGGCTGCGATTTTCTTACCATTTGGACGTCGGCCCACAGCAACCAGTACCGCATCGTATGTTTCCGATGCGGGCGCGTCTTTGCCTTCAAAGCTGACTTCTAAAGCTTTTTTATGAGCTGTTATGCCAGTGACTTTGGTATTCAGCCAGATATTTTTGTATTGCTTTTTAATGTGGCGATATAAAGGTGTCACCAGATCGTTATCGCAGCCGGGGATGATTTGCTCCATCAGCTCGACCACGCTGATTTCTGAACCCAGAGCATGATAAACGGTCGCCATTTCCAGGCCAATAATACCGCCACCAACAATCAACAATTTTTTAGGAATTGTTTTGAGTTCCAGTGCATCGGTGGAATCCCAAAGGCGCGGGTCATCATGCGGAAAACTGGGGATTTTGGTAGGTGTTGAACCTGCCGCAATAATGGCTTGATCAAAGGTAACGGTTTTAATTTCCGTGTCACTTTTGACTTCGATGCTGTTGCTGGAGGTAAATTGACCAACGCCTTGCAGTAACGTCACTTTACGCTGCTTTACCAGACGAGCCAGGCCATCATTCAGGCCTTTGCTGACGCTTTCTTTCCAGGAACGAATTTTGTCGATGTCAAAAGTCGGCTTGCCGTAACTGATGCCATGTTTTTCAAAGTCATCCAATTCATGAATGACTTGTGCCATGTGCAATAAAGCTTTGGACGGAATGCAGCCGACATTAAGGCAAACGCCGCCCAATACTGGATAACGTTCGATTAAAACGACTTGCTTACCTAAATCCGCTGCACGAAATGCTGCCGTGTAACCGCCTGGGCCTCCGCCCAGAACGACCACTTCGGCATGGATTGTAGATTCATCAACCGCTGTTTTAGCTTCCATAGATTTACTCCTTTAAAGTAATAGGCGGCGAATATCGCTTAAGTTTTGTTTGACCACCGCCATAAAGCGGGCACCTTCTGCGCCATCAATTACTCGGTGATCGTAAGTCAAATCCAGCGGCAGCATTAATCTGGGAATAAATTCCTTGCCGTTCCAAACCGGTTGCATTTTTGCACGGGTGACGCCGAGTATGGCGACTTCCGGCGCATTGACAATAGGTGTAAATGCGGTGCCGCCGATGCCACCCAAGCTGGAAATGGTTAAACAGCCACCTTGCATGTCGGCTGGAGACAGCTTGCCGAGTCTGGCTTTTTCACTTTTTTCTGCCAGTTCTGCTGCGATTTCGTTGATGCCTTTTTTATTAACATCGCGTAATACCGGTACGACCAAGCCGTTTGGAGTATCCACGGCAATACCGATGTTGAAGTATTTCTTCAAAATCAGTTTTTCGCCATCGGGAGACAATGAGGCATTAAATTGTGGAAACTGCTGCATGGCAGCAACTAACGCTTTGATGATGAAGATCAATCCGGTGACTTTGACTTCGCCTGCTGCTTTTTCAGCATTCAGGGCAACGCGGAAGGCTTCCTGGTCGGTGATGTCCGCTTCTTCGTGGTAAGTCACCAAAGGCAGGTTAAGCCAGACGCGGCTTAAGTTCTGGCCGGTAAGGCGTTTGATTTTGCTCAGTTGACGTTCTTCTGTGTCGCCAAATTGAGAAAAATCAACGGCAGGTATGGGAGGAATGCTGCCGCCACCTTGACTAAAGCCTTCGGTCATCGCCTTTTTGACGAAGTTTTTAACATCGTCTTTCAGGATGCGACCTTTACGACCAGTACCGGTTTTGATACCGCTGATGTCAACGCCTAATTCACGAGCAAACAAGCGCACTGCCGGAGTTGCGTGAGCGGCTTTGCCGTTATTTGATGCCTGAGACTGTGCTTGTACGACAGGCGCCGGTTCTGGGAGTTTCGGCGCTGGAGCCTTAGCCACTGCAACAGGTTCCGGAGCTGCAGCGGGAGCACTTACTGGCGTAGCAGGCTGTGCAATCTCAGGAGCGGCTGGCGCTTCGGCACTGACCAATAGCGTTGCAATCAAGGTACCTTCGGCGACTTTGTCACCTTTCTTGATGAACACTTCTTGCACGGTACCCGCCGCAGTGGACGGTAAGTCCATACTGGCTTTGTCGGTTTCCAGGACTGCCAGCGTTTGTTCAGCAGCGATAATATCGCCCGCTTTAATCAGTACATCAACGACATCAACTTCGGCAGTGCCGACATCAGGAACTTTAATTTCTATTAGAGCCATGTTATGTGTTTCCGTTAGATTAACCAGGGAGCTATTACGTCTGGATTGATACCGTATTTAGCAATGGCAACATCCACTTTTGCTGCATCAAACTGGCCAAGATCAGCCAAGCTTTTTAGCGCTGCAACTGTGACGTGGTAGCGGTCAACTTCAAAGAAGCGGCGCAGGTTTTCCCGGGTATCGGAGCGGCCAAAACCATCGGTACCCAAAACGGTGTAAGGCGCTGAGATATAGGCTCGAATTTGTTCTGCAAAAGCACGGGTGTAATCACTAGCGGCAATGACTGGACCGGCCGCGCCATCCAAAGAACTGGCAACATGGGATTTTTTTGCAGTTTCGGTGGGATGTAATCGATTCCAGCGTTCAATTGTCTGTCCGTCACGGGCCAGTTCGGTGAAGCTGGTGCAACTCCAAAGATCAGATTCAACACCCCAATCGTTGCGCAATAACTCTGCGGCAAATTCGACTTCCCGGAAAATTACGCCCGAGCCTAAGAGTTGCACGCGTGGGCCTTTCTTTTTAGCGCCCTGGCGATAGCTGTACATGCCTTTGAGGATGTCTTGCTCAACACCTTTTGGCATGGCAGGGTGTTCGTAGTTTTCGTTCATTACGGTGATGTAATAGAACACGTCTTCTTGTTCGACATACATACGACGTAGGCCGTCTTGAATGATTACTGCCAATTCATACGCATAAGTCGGATCGTAAGAAATACAGTTAGGGACAGTCGCAGAAAATAAATGACTGTGGCCGTCTTCATGTTGCAAGCCTTCGCCATTTAACGTGGTTCTACCGGCTGTACCGCCCATCAAGAAACCACGGGTACGTTGGTCTGCAGCAGCCCAGATCAAGTCGCCGATACGTTGGAAACCGAACATGGAGTAATAAATGAAGAACGGAATCATCGGCACGTTGTGCGTGGAATAGGATGTGCCTGCGGCAATCCAGTCACACAAACCACCGGCTTCATTGATACCTTCTTGTAAGACTTGACCATGTTTGTCTTCTTTGTAAAACATCAATTGATCAGCATCTTGCGGGGTGTATAGCTGACCGACTTGCGACCAGATACCCAGTTGTCTGAACATGCCTTCCATGCCGAAAGTTCTTGATTCATCAGGAACAATCGGAACGATACGTTTACCGATATTTTTGTCTTTGGTCAGGATATTGAGCAGGCGCACAAATGCCATCGTGGTGGAAATTTCCCGGCCTTCGCCGCTGGCTTCCAGTAATGGTTTAAAGTCGTTTAATACAGGTACATCAAGTGCCTGAGACTTGGCTCTTCTTGCCGGTAAATGACCGCCAAGGTTGGCACGGCGTTGTTGCATGTAGGTCAGTTCTTTGGAACCTTCCGGAAAAGTCAGGTAAGGCAGGTTATACAATTCGTCATCTTTAATCGGTAATTCGTAACGGTCACGAAAGCGGCTTAAGGATTCCGTACTCATTTTTTTCTGTTGATGAGTAATGTTCTGGGCTTGTCCGGATTCGCCCATGCCATAACCTTTGATGGTTTTGGCCAAAATTACTGAAGGCTGGCCTTGATGATTTACGGCAGAGTGGAAAGCGGCAAATACTTTGGTGGCATCATGACCGCCACGGTTGAGTTCCCAAATGTCGCGGTCGGACCAGTCAGCGACCATCGCTTTCAGTTCCGGTGTATTAAAGAAGTATTCGCGAACATAAGCGCCATCTTTGGCTTTAAAGGTTTGGAAGTCGCCATCGACGCATTCCATCATACGTTTAACCAATAAGCCGTCTTTATCTCGAGCCAGAAGAGCATCCCAGCGATGGCCCCAAATAACCTTGATGACATTCCAACCGGCACCACGGAAAGCACTTTCCAATTCCTGGATGATTTTGCCGTTACCACGGACAGGGCCATCTAAGCGTTGCAGGTTACAGTTGACGACGAAAATAAGATTATCCAGTTTTTCACGGCCCGCCATGCTGATTGCGCCGAGAGATTCCGGTTCATCAGTTTCACCGTCGCCAAGGAATGCCCATACTTTACGGCCGTCAGTAGTGGCAAAGCCGCGATCTTGCAGATAGCGCATGAAGCGGGCTTGATAGATTGCCATGATCGGGCCTAAGCCCATTGAAACAGTTGGGAATTGCCAATAGTCCGGCATCAACCAAGGATGCGGGTAAGATGATAAGCCGTTGCCATCAACTTCCTGGCGGAAGCTGTCCATTTGTTGATCGGTTAAACGTCCGAGTAAAAATGAACGTGCATAATCGCCAGGAGCAGAATGGCCTTGTACGAACAGTAGATCACCATCATGAGACTCAGACGGTGCATGCCAAAAATGGTTAAAGCCTACGTCATATAAGACTGCGGCAGAAGCAAAGCTGGCAATATGCCCACCAACGTTGGTGTTTTTGTTGGCTCTTAATACCATCATCATCGCGTTCCAGCGCACATAGGCGCGGATTTTGTGCTCGATAGTAAAGTCGCCTGGAAACTGGGCTTGCTGGGCTACAGGAATGGTATTGATATAAGCCGTGTTGGCGCTAAACGGTATGTCGAAGCCGGAGTGACGAGTCACTGCTACCAACTGCTCAATAAGAAAGTGCGCGCGCTCACTACCATCTTGTTCTAAAACGGCTTGCAGTGCTTCTATCCATTCCCTGGTTTCGGCAGGGTCGATGTCCGGTTGTCCGGTACTTTCTGAAATTAAACTATTGGTCATTATTTGATCCTACGAGACGAGTTTGTATGGCTAAAAGTATAAAAACTGTGATATTACGCTGTGAATTTTTATTAGTATTCATCGGGTTGGCAACGCCACCCGAAAACAGCGGTGATGAGGAAAGATCAGGAACGTGCTGGTGTTGCATAGTATAAACAAAATCGATTCCGCTAGGCACCCCCGTTTTGGCTTAGCTGGTAATTCTCTATAGAATTGCTGTATGGAACAAATTGGGTTGTATCTGCATTTTACCAGCGGTAAAGTGCTTTTCGTTTCAAATTGAAAAAGACTTATTGAAAATTGTGGCTGTTCCACAAGGCGTAAAGGTGTATGGCTAAACAGAACGAAAAACATGAACTTGCAGGTGATGTACAAATTTGTCCGAGGTGCTCAGCTCCTGAAGTGCGCAAATCGATTTTGCATTCAAGAGATGGTTTATTGCATAAGCTCGCCTATAGACCTTATCGGTGCAGGGCTTGTCATTTAAGGTACTGGGAAGTCTCACCGGTAAAGGTTGTTGTCTACACGATTTTGATTGGCCCTGCTCTTGTGTTAAGCATTCTGTGGCTGTTAACTACCGATAGATTTGCTTCCGAAACGTCTGCTGAAGCCAAGCAAATAAGTACAGATAACATTGAGCCGGTTAAAGACGATGGTGCGACTGAACTGCAAATGGGTTTGCGTTATGTGATCGGGGACGGTGTTGTCAAAAGTCCTAAAGAAGCGGCAAGTTGGTTTGAAAAAGCTGCAAATCACGGCAGTGCTGAAGGTCAATATCGCTATGGCCTAGCGTTACAAGAAGGGCGTGGTGTGTTGCAGGACTATAAAGCATCTTTTCAATGGCTTGAAAAAGCTGCCCAGCAAGGCCATCCTCAGGCTCAGTACAGTTATGGACAGCTTTATCGAGCAGGCATTGGCGTTCAAGTAGATAGAGCTCGTGCCTATCTTTGGTTTAACCTGGCAGCGGCGCAGGGCGTGGGTGAGGCCGCGTCGGCAAGAGATAGCTTGGTCTGGCAACTTGAGCCAAATCAAGTCAGTGCAATGCAAGCAGAAGCGCGAAAGCTGAGCCAGACTATTGCTGTTAAGGCTTCTGAAAAACACTAAGTAGTTTTTAAAAAGCACATGTGAACTGTTCGACAAGCTAACAAGGTACTGAGCGCTTATGTGGAGCCTTGTAAAAATTCAAAAGACTCTTTCTCCTTTATACCCTTTTAGGGGGGGGGAGATGCGGTTTTTAGATGTTTCAACATGAAACCTCTAAAACTAATTAACACTTTAATCCAAGTTTTTTCACCGGGTCGGTTACCAATTTATCCAATGAAACTTAAAGCTTCTGTTATTGCCTTGGCGTTAAGCCTGGGTACCTTATCAATACATACCCAGGCTGTTGAAATCGAAAAAATCGACTTACCTGATATGGGGGATTCTTCCGGCACGCTAATCAGTCCGCAAGAAGAAAAAGAATTTGGAGAGTTTTTTTTTCGCAGCTTACATAGGCAAGTCACTATTAACCAAGATGCGGAAATCCAGCAATACATTCAAACAATTGGCGAAAAACTGACTGCGCACAGTGATACGCCAGGCTATCCGTTTCATTTTTTTGTCGTATTGGAAAATAACATCAATGCGTTCGCGGGGCCGGGTGGCTATATCGGTGTTAATTCCGGACTTATCGTAACTACTGAGGCTGAAAGCGAATTGGCTTCAGTGATGGCCCACGAAATCGCCCATGTCACTCAGCGACATTTATACCGTGCTGCCGAAGCTCAAGGGCGATTGTCAATTCCAACTATGGCGGCTACTTTGGCAGCTATTTTACTTGGCACACAATCACCGGCGATGGGGCAAGCCGCAATTATGGCTATTCAGGCTGGAAGCGTGCAGTTTCAAATTGATTTTACCCGCGATAATGAATTAGAAGCTGATCGCGTCGGTATGCAAACGTTGGCTGCATCGCAATTTGATCCGCGCAGTATGCCGACTTTTTTTGAGCGACTACAGCAAGCAACTCGGTATTACGGGCAAAATATCCCCGAGTTTTTAAGAACTCACCCGGTGACGGCAGCGCGGATTTCCGATACGCGTGGACGCGCAGAAAATTATCCTTATAAGCAATACCCGGATTCCCTGGATTTTCTGCTGATTCAAGCAAAACTGCGGGTAATGGCATCGCCCGATAGTGCTGATGTCCAAAAGTTTTTCCAAGCCAGATTGGATCAAGGCACTGTTGAGCAACGTGCTGTCGCGCGTTATGGTTTGGGGTTGATTGCATTGAATATGCAAAAGTTCAAAGATGCAGAAAACACTTTTCAACAATTGGCCAAAGAGTTTCCAAATCAGCAACATTATGTCGCAGC
>JAUYMX010000023.1 GCA_030699345.1 Methylococcaceae bacterium | reverse complement strand
ACCGGGTTTTGAATATGCGGAGGGCTTGATAATAGCGGTTTACAGCCCCGTTATTTGGCCAAAAAGTCCTTGATGGCGCTGATCAGAAGGCTAGCGGCTGGGGTTTGTTCGAAGGGCGTATTAGTGGGCGTAAGATCATCGGCTACGTAAAACAAGGTCATCGATTTTCTGGCGCCGATTAACAGATGCAGTGAATCTTGCAATTGGTGAACGATGGGGTTTTCTATAAATTCGTCGTCAACCACTAAAGCATAGGCTGCAAGGCCCGGACGTGTTGGGTTTTGCAGTACATTGATGGCTATAGTTGGGTCGCTGGGTAAATGCACCAGCTTCTGATGGCCTAAGTCTCGGGCATAAGACAATGCTAATTCAGGATGATGATACAAGCGTTTATGGTCGTAAGAACGCCCGACAAATAGACGGACGGCATGGCCGTGTTCATCCCTGTAAATACGTTCGATCCAATCAAAACTATCAAAAGTTTCTTCACCCCAACCAGGATTACGAGTGCTGGGGATTGAAGAAAAGTTGTTTAGTACAGTGTTGATTGATGCGACCAATCTGTCGTCATGCTTGGTTAAGCCTAGGTAGCTATGGATAACAGTAGGCACTAAGGCGATTATTAAAACGATGATGGCAGGCAAGGCAAAACGGCTGGAAATCATTGTTTGCTCTCTGTTATTGGCTGTACCAAATCGGCTTCTGCTTCAATAGCTGGATTTCGTCCTAAAAAGAAAATAATCGGTAACGCAATCATGAAGGTCAGCAAGCCGGATAGTTCATGGGCTGATGTTGCCAACACATCCAGACCAAACCAATTAACCAACATTGTCAGCACTAACACACGCACGATGTTAACGGTAATTGCCAGTGGGGCGGCGATTAGCAATACTAAAATTCTACGCCAAGTTGAATGACAAAAATAAGCGGTCAAAATAGCGATTGTTAGTGCTGCATAGAGCGTTGAAAAGCCGCTGCAGGCGTCGGCCACCATTAAGTTGCCGCCTTCTACTTCCAGCGTCGTCGCGTAAGAAAATACCGGTACGCCAAAGAGTTTGAGTAGCCACGCCACGCTTTTGGTGGCGATATGGCGCAGGGCAAGGTGCAACGATTCGGTAAATGCGAGTGGTATAGGCAAAGTGAGTATGAGTGTGCCGAGCGGAAAAATAATAGCTTTGGTGCGATCAAGCCCTAAAAACAACAAGGCAAATCCGGGTAGTGACAGTAGCAGGGCAAAAGCTGACAGTAGTTGCGAGTGAATGCCGGTATCCAGCATGTGCAGAAACAGCGCCGGAATTAATACGGCAAAGCCCCAAGGGCTGGAGCTGATCGGCAATTGCGAAAGTTTTTGTAATTCGCCACGAATCAGGTAAGCCACTAATGCTGCCACCAGAATGCCATGGCCGTTATGCCATACACTCATAGTCCAGCGTTCCCAAAGCCATTCTATGGTGGGGGCGTATAAGATTCCAATGAGCCCAAGCACCAGCCAAAGTAGCCAGCGGTGCTGGGTTTCTGAAGTTACTTCAGTGTTGATAGTGGAATTTTCAATAACGATAGTGTTCATTTTCTGTACCGGGTAAATACTAGAAGAGGGGGCGATTATAAACTGCTTAGCCAGAAGCTGTTTTCTGTAACACAGTTAGCTTTGTTGGGTTGGGTCTAATCACACCGCCGTTTACTACACAATTGCGGCCATTATGTTTAGCCTTGTATAACGCAGTATCGGCCACCTCAAGCAATTGAGCGGCTATTTCGCTACCTTCTGCTGAAGACATTGCCGCAGGCGCATAAGTTGAAGAACCGATAGAAATAGTCACGGAGACTGCTGAATCATTAATCTGTATCGGAAGATCCTGGATAGTTTTGCGAATACGCTCGGCGATGTCCAGCGATTGGCTTTCGTTGATACCGCTTAATAATGCGACAAATTCTTCACCACCATAACGGGCGAGAACGTCATTGTTACGCAGCTGGGTTTTGATAGCACCTGCGACGTTAGCCAACACCATATCGCCGCCTTGATGACCGTATTTATCATTTACAGATTTGAAAAAATCAATATCAAAGAACAGGCAGGACAGTGGATCGCCATTACGTTGGCAGCGGTCTAATTCTTCGCTAATACGCTGTTCTAAAAAGCGCCGGTTATTGACCCCGGTTAAGGTGTCTATATAACTAATTCGGCGCATTTCTTCGAAGTTAAAGTTATTTTCCAGGCAGATGCTTACCACAGAGCCCAGGTGTTCAACAAAATCGGTGGCCATCTTGTCATCAAATCGATCGGCTTGATAACTACCCAGGTTTAGCGCACCGAGAAATTTGCCCCGGCGAGTGAGCGGGGTAACGGCGACACTGGCAGGTTTGGTTTGATTATGGGCGAAGAAACCGGCACAGAAGGATTTATCGTACAGCCCTAAAAACGGACGGCAGTTGTGTCCAAAGATTGCCTGCAGCAAGTCTTTGTTTTGCAAAAGCATCAATCCATCTCTTGAGGCATGAGCATAGGCGTCATCGTCAAGGAACTTAGCAATATCAGCTTTTTCGTCTATCAAACATAAGCTAATCACATCCAGGTCGAAAGCTTGTTTGGCATCTTCCAGAATGTGTTCAATCATGCCTGCTAGAGAGTCGAGATTATGCAGGCGAATTTCAAATGCTTGAAAGCGTTGCAAGGTCACACTATTTTTTTTAGCCCGGCCAAGCATGCTTTCCAGGTGGCTTTCCAGCACTGATAACTCTATGGATAAATCTTCTTCCACG
>JAUYMX010000112.1 GCA_030699345.1 Methylococcaceae bacterium | reverse complement strand
GCATAGCCAGCAACGGGTGCCGAATGAAAACATTCCGCTGGTGTGGGCACAAAGCCTTTTTATCCTCGGCAGTCTTATTCAAGATGGTTTACTTGAAATCGATGATATTGATCCATTAGGCCGCTACAAAGTTGTTAAACGCCCCCAAGATTGCCAGCTGCAAATTCAGTTATTGGCTCAGGACGAGGCCGTACAAAACAGCTTGATGAGCTACGAAATTCATACGCAAACATTGGCAGAAATAGCGCCTATCCAGATTAGAGAGGCCAGTGAGTTAGCTGAGGCTTATACCCACGTTGGCCGAAACGATCTTATCGGTTTGACAGGGCGACCAATGCGCCAGTTACGAACGTTGGCTACATCCAAAATGTACGTGCTGGCCGGTGAGCGGCTGTTGTTTTTACCGCAATGTTTGAATCAAAAAGGTTTTTATTTGGCGATGGATAACCGTTTGCTGATTCAGCGTCTACGCCTGGAATTTGCCTATATCTACAGGCATTGGGATAGACCGGGTAATCCGTTAGTGGTGATGACCATCAAGCACAATATGTTGGCCAACCAGCGTGAAATACTCATTGAATTTATCAAAGAGCTACAGCAAGGCGCGACGCAAGGGATTAGCTTACAACTCGGGACGCTGTTAGGTTTTACGGAGTCTGCAAGCCACGAAAAAATTAATTATCTGCATGATTTTGAATTTTCCAAAGCATCTTGGCAGGAATCTGAGCGGCCCTTTTTTAATGTCTTGCCAAGTACCACCGCGATACCTAAGCCAATCGACACCTATCGAATTACACAATGGGAAATTGGTAGCGATATAGACCTTATCAAACAACTAAAAACCAACGCCAACCTTTACGCACAACTGGAAGTATTAAGCTTATTGAGCCTTCGTCATGGTCTGGATTACGACACCGGCTTGGTAGCAAAAGACGGCACCGCCTGTTGTGTTCGTGGATTACTGGAAGAAGTCTATGAGCGGGCCGGCGACCAGCATATTTGGTTTGTTGTGAGACGTTGTGCCGGCTTACTGGGCAAATACGACATCAATCTGGAACAAGCCGCTACTGAGATTTTGGTTCGGCAACACGCGCTGACCTTAGGCCGCGCCTACAGTGGCAGAGCAACGTTGACGCGGCCCGCCGATTCCTCGGAAATTTTGCAAATCATCCGTACCTATAACAATAACGATGCCAGCGAACACATCATTGTTCAAGAATTGGTGCTGTATTTGGGCATGTTAATCAAGTCTAATCCTGAGCTGTTTGCCGATATGCATACCGTGCGCGTCGGCCACATCCTGCAATTGCTCACTGTCAGACAACAACGTGAATCCGGTTGTAGTACGTTGGACCAAGCGTTTAACGAAATTCTTTCCTTACCGCCGTATCAATTATCGATAAAAGTAAAAGAAACCTTGGAAGACTACGGCAACACCGAAGATCAATTGGATTTGGCGGAAATGCTGCACATTGAAGGCCCTCTAAATGAAGCCAGTTGCCGAGAATTAACCAGTGCGCGCTTCTCAACAAGCATGGACCCCAAAGACCAGACAGATATAAATGATTGGTATGGTTGGCGCGAACAGCAAGGCAGCGTCGGCAGGGAAAATGATGCGTTTTATGCCAGTGTCTGGGGCATTTTGCATCATTGCACAGGCTTAACGATTGGCGACAAACTCAACAGTAAAAATCGCCTGGACAGTGAGACCACCTTGTCGCAGTCGACAGCAGGTGAGCAAAGTTTTAAATTGCACGTCAACCATTTGCTTAACAAAATCCAAGCGCCGGTGTATCGACAGTTAACGGTCGAGGCGTTAAAAGCCATGGCATCTATTTTTCGTGAAACCCCGTCGCTTCATATTGATGATAATTTAGTTGTCGACATCATTATTGGTCATGCCGTTAGAATTAGTTGGTTACAATCGCACCCTGAACATGAAGAAAGCTATGAAGAGAGTGCATCGTTAGCTTGGCAGGCTTTTTACCGATTACCGCCGCACCAAGTTGCCAACGGCATCCTCGATGCTTTAAACCATTTACTGAATAATTAACGAGGGGTGGATCGTGATATTAGCTGGCGATATAGGCGGAACCAAAACAGTATTAACGTTGTTGACTAACAATGCCGACGGCACCCAGGCGTGCATAAAAGAAGAAACCTACCCAAGCCAACAATTTCCTGAATTTGACGACATTCTGACGACCTTTTTACCTACTGATGTGACGATCAGTTCTGCGTGTTTTGGTATTGCCGGTCCCGTGGTTAACCAACGTTGCCAAACCACTAATTTACCGTGGCTGCTGGATGGAGAAGCGCTGAAATTAAAATTGGGTACGAGCAAAGTGAAGCTGCTCAATGATCTGGAAGCCATGGCTTTAGGCATGTTGCATTTACCGGCACAAGAGCTGATAGAGTTAAATCCAAATGCACAAATTCAACCAGGCAATATTGCAGTGATTGCCGCCGGAACAGGTTTGGGCGAAGCTATTTTGTATTGGGATGGTAATAAACATCATCCTATCGCAACCGAAGGCGGCCACAGCGATTTTGCCGCGAAAAATGTCCAGCAAGATCAGTTGTTAGAGTATCTTAGAAAAAGTTACCCAGATCATGTCAGCTACGAACGCATCTTATCGGGCATTGGTTTTAGTCATTTATACGATTTCCTTTGTGACCATGGCTTTGCCCCGCATTGTCTTGAGGTGCCGGCGCTAAATAGCGAGATTGATAGAAATGCCATTATTTCTCAACTGGGCCTAGTGGGTGAAGACGCGTTGTGTGCTGAAGTAATTAGGTTGTTTGTGGAGCTTTACGGCGCTGAAACAGGCAACTTGGCACTTAAGTCACTAGCAACAGGCGGAGTTTTTATAGGTGGCGGCATTGCGCCAAAAATTTTACCCGCCATACAAAAAGGTGGATTTATCGAAGCGTTTAAAGCCAAAGGCCGCTTTTTGCCATTGCTCGATAAAATTTCAGTGAAAGTGTCATTAAACCCCCGCACGCCGTTGATTGGCGCGATTAACTATTTTGGGGGTTAGTTTTAAGCGGCAACCTTACGATCTTTCAAGGGAACCTCTAAAAATTATCCATTCATGCCCTTCGGCCACACTCAGGACAGGCTTCGACAGGCTCAGCACGAACGGATAAGTTATTGATTTAAATAAACCACCGTTCGCATTTATGCTCTATGGGTACTGAGCTTGTCGAAGTGCAATTTTTAGAGGTCCCCTCAATTTGAACATGCATGATCAAAACTTTAAAAATTTAATCTTGGATTATCCACGTGAAGCCTTGGCATTTTTCGCTCAGGAAGAAACCGGGGAAG
>JAUYMX010000111.1 GCA_030699345.1 Methylococcaceae bacterium | reverse complement strand
TTCAATTCTTAACTCTCACCTTAAGGAATTCCGCATGCTAGAACAATACCGCCAACAAGTTGCCGAACGCGCTGCTGAAGGCATACCGCCCAAACCCCTGGATGCGGAACAGGTCGCCGCTTTAGTCGAATTGATCAAATCCCCCCCCGAAAATGAGCAAGAATTTATCCTGGATTTGTTGACTAATCGAGTGCCGGCTGGGGTAGATGAAGCTGCTTATGTTAAAGCTGGATTCCTTAACGCGATTGCCAAGGGCGAAATCAGCTCGCCGATTCTGACTCCCGCGCGCGCCACTGAATTGCTGGGTACGATGCTCGGCGGCTATAACGTCGCACCGTTAATCGACCTACTGGACATCAAAGATTTGGCACCGATTGCCGCCAAAGCCTTATCCCACACGCTGTTGATTTTCGATGCTTTCCACGATGTCCAAGAAAAGGCCAATGCAGGCAATAGCTATGCTAAGCAAGTATTACAATCATGGGCCGACGCCGAATGGTTTACCGCTAAACCCGAGGTGCCGGAAAAACTCACCGTAGCCATTTTCAAAGTGCCCGGCGAGACCAATACCGATGATTTATCGCCAGCACCTGATGCCTGGTCGCGTCCCGATATTCCATTACACGCCAAAGCCATGTTGAAAATGCCTCGTGACGGCATCACCAACGCGCAACAACAAATTGCCGATCTAAAACAACACGGCTTTCCAGTCGCCTATGTGGGCGATGTAGTTGGAACCGGTTCATCACGCAAATCGGCTACCAATTCGGTATTGTGGTACACCGGCGATGATATTCCGTTTATCCCCAACAAACGCGCAGGTGGCGTCTGTATTGGTGGCAAGATCGCGCCGATCTTTTTTAATACCATGGAAGATTCCGGCGCCCTGCCTATTGAGTGCGATGTCAGCCAACTAAGCACAGACGATATTATTGATATTTACCCGCATCAAGGCGTGATTAAGCGACACAACAATGATGACGTAATTACTGAGTTTGCCTTAAAAACCGACATTATTCTCGATGAAGTTCGTGCCGGAGGACGGATTCCGTTGATTATCGGACGAGGACTCACCGATCGTGCCCGCAAGGTATTAGATTTACCCATATCAACAGTGTTCAAACGCCCAAGTGCCAGCACAGACAGCGGCAAAGGCTACACCCTGGCACAGAAAATAGTCGGCAAAGCTTGCGGAGTTACCGGCGTTCGCCCCAACACTTATTGCGAACCGCACATGACTACCGTCGGTTCTCAAGACACCACTGGCCCAATGACACGGGATGAGCTTAAAGATCTCGCCTGCTTGGGATTTTCTGCCGACCTGGTCTTGCAATCATTTTGCCACACTGCCGCCTACCCCAAACCGGTCGATGTCACCATGCAACATACCCTGCCCGATTTCATCATGAATCGCGGCGGCGTGTCCTTGCGTCCCGGTGACGGCATTATTCATTCCTGGCTGAATCGCACACTATTGCCTGACACCGTCGGTACCGGCGGTGATTCTCATACCCGTTTCCCGATCGGCATCTCCTTCCCGGCCGGTTCCGGTCTCGTGGCATTTGCCGCAGCCACGGGCGTAATGCCGCTGGATATGCCTGAGTCAGTATTGGTGCGCTTTAAAGGCAACCTGCAACCCGGCATTACCTTGCGGGATTTGGTCAACGCCATTCCTTACGCTGCCATTCAACGCGGTTTGCTGACTGTGGAAAAGAAGGGCAAGAAAAATGTCTTTTCCGGACGTATTCTGGAAATTGAAGGCTTGCCTGACTTGAAAGTGGAACAGGCTTTTGAATTGTCCGACGCCTCTGCCGAACGCTCGGCCGGTGGTTGCACAGTCCGCCTTAACGAAGCGCCGATTCGCGAATACCTCACCTCCAACATCGCTTTATTGAAGTGGATGATTGCTCAAGGCTATGGCGACGTTCGCACCATAGAACGCCGTATCAAGGCCATGGAAGCATGGCTGGCTAACCCGGTATTGTTACAACCCGATGCAGATGCCGAATATTTCGAGATTATCGAAATCGATTTGAATGAAATCAAAGAGCCTCTATTGGCCTGCCCCAATGATCCGGATGACATTAAACCTTTGTCGGCAGTGGCGGGAACCAAAATCGATGAAGTATTTTTAGGGTCTTGTATGACCAATATTGGCCATTTCCGGGCCGCGGGCAAACTGCTGGAACAACAAAAAGGCGAATTGCCTACCCGACTCTGGGTGGCCCCTCCCACCAAGATGGACCAAAGCCAGCTCATCGAAGAAGGTTATTACGGCACCTTCGGTAAAGCCGGTGCCAGAACAGAAATGCCGGGCTGTTCGTTGTGCATGGGCAACCAGGCGCGCGTGGCGGAAAACTCCACTGTAGTGTCTACCTCAACACGCAACTTTCCTAATCGCTTAGGCAATGGGGCTAATGTTTATTTGTCTTCTGCGGAACTTGCTGCGGTATGTTCTATTTTGGGCAAAATCCCAAGTGTTGAGGAATATATGCACTATATGGAGCAGATCAATCAAACCGCGGACGATACCTATCGTTATTTGAATTTTGATCAAATCGCCAGTTATCAAAATAAAGCGGATATAAAAACAGCTTCCTTGTAGCGTTAGAAAAGCATTCTTTCCATGCCTGGGTTACTGGAAAAAAAATACCAGGAATTGGTAACGCTGGGTCGTATCGATTATGACCCAGCACAACTCGTTGCCCTTCAACAACTTCAAAAATTACAAGATCAGCTGCTGGCACATGCTGAATGTAAACAAAAACTAATGCTACGAAAATGGCGTTTACCACCAATGTGCCGCAGTCTGTACATTTTTGGCGAAGTCGGCCGTGGCAAATCCATGCTAATGGATTTGTTCTATCAAACTTGCCCCATTAAGCAAAAGCGCCGTGTGCATTTTCATGCGTTTATGTTGGAAATTCATAATTTTGTCCATCAATGGCACCAGCAACATGACTCTGATGCTATATCGGCATTGGCTCAACATATCATCCTGACTCAGCAGTTACTTTGCCTGGACGAATTTCATGTCACCGATATTGCCGATGCCATGCTTATCGTTCGACTGTTTGGTAAGCTGATTGACTTGGGCTTAACTGTTGTAACAACGTCCAATTACCATCCCAACGAGCTGTATCGAGGAGGATTGCAAAGAGAGTTATTTTTACCTTTTATTAAGCTCTTACAAGAAAATACCGATACCATTTATCTGTCTGGCGATAAAGATTATCGGTGCGGCCAGCAATCGGCAGTAAACACTCGGTTTTATTTTCCGTTAAATGAACACGCGTCTGAATTTGCTCAACAACATTGTAAGCAACTGACCAATTACGCACCAATGCACGCCGTTAGACTACACGTATTAGGCCGGCAACTTGTTTTATCAGCGGCTTTTGCAAAAATAGCCATGACATCTTTTCATGAGCTGTGTGTCCAGCCTTTAGGATCTAGTGATTACTTAACAATCGCCAGCCATTTCGAAACTATTATCCTGACCGACATCCCCAGGCTGAATTCAGATCTACGTAACGAAACTAAACGTTTTATCACATTGATAGACGCACTTTATGAATATAAGGTAAGGTTGATATGCACTGCTGCCGTGCCGCTAAACGAACTTTGTGTCGCTGATGACGTTATTGATTTTGCGCGCACGCACTCAAGACTGGTAGAGATGCAGTCAGCACGTTACCTATAAAACTAGCCACCACTTCAAACTGAGACCCTCATATGAACAACAAAACCATATTACTAGCCGGCTCAATAACCTTAATCACAGCAATATCTGGCAATGCCAATGCTAAAAGCTGGAAAGATGTATTGAATACAGTCAAAGAACAGGCCAGCGCACAATCATTAAACTCCGCAGCTACCCCCCAAGTCACAAACGCCACACAGGAACTAAAATCGGGTAGTTTGACCGACCTATTAATGAAACGCGTTGGGGTAAGTCAAGCTCAAGCCGAAGGTGGTGCAGGCGCATTATTCCAAGCTGCTAAGAGCAAAATGCAAGCCGATTCATTTTCGCAACTAGAACAAAGCGTTCCAGGAATACAATCAATGTTGGGAGCAGCTCCTACAGCAAGTCAGACTTCTACACTAGGAGGCTTCGCGGGTGAATTGTCTTCATTGACCGGAAGTTCTGGAGGAACTACAGGCAATTTACTGGCTGTAGCATCCGCCTTTCAGCAGCAAGGAATGTCGCCGGCAATGATTCAGCAATTTGTGCCGGTAATAATTGAATATGTCAAAAGCAATAGTAATGGTGCTTTGGCAAGTACACTAAGTTCAGCATTACTTGGACAATAGAAAAAACATCCATCTCAAATTTTAACTTACACAAAAAAGCCATCAGATCTCCAAGATATGATGGCTTTTTTAGTTGGTTCAGGCTTTGCCTAAACTTATAGATTTTAGGTAGTCCGATTACCTGCACTTAGGATAAATTTAATTATTTTTCCTGGTATTAGCGCTTTACTTGCTGCAGGTGGATTCCATTTACGCAAATCAGTCATTGAAACATTAAATTTGCGGGAAATTTGCGCCAAAGAATCGCCTTGTCTAACTATGTAGCTAATTGAACGAACACTGTTAGAAGTAGTTAAGCTTGGGGATGTTGCTAAAGCTTGTTGGCCTGGCGTTTTGATTGTCAACTTCTGTCCTGCAAGCAGAGCTGTTTTCATATTCAGTTTATTCCACTCAGCAACATCCTTTACTGGTACCGAATAACGCTGAGCAACGTTGAATAACGTATCACCTTTTTTCGCTACATAATATTGCACAGCTGCGGATTTTTCAGTCGTTGTTTTAGGTAAAAAAGGTATGCCAGTTACTTTGTTAGACGCAATGTTAGAAGCGGGAATTTGTAATACCATCCCGGCACGAACTGAAGTTGTCGCCAAATGATTGGCTTTACGCAGCGCCTCAATTGTCGTGTGATTTTTGCTTGCAATAGCAGTCAATCCTTCGCCGGATTTGACTTTATAAAGTGTTGTTAACGGTCTTTTGAGCTCAGACTCTTCCCGTTTGGCTAATAAATTGGTCTCACGCGGGTAATGTTTTTGTTTAACGCGTTCATCGTAAGGTAGTTGCGCTAGATTTTGTTTAAATGCTTGCACTTTATCTACCGGAATCAACAACTGATGCGGGCCCTGAGGGGCCGTAGTCGCGTGATTAAAGCCAGGATTTAACTTTAAAAACTCATAAAGAGGTGTATTGGCAAGTTCCGCCGCTTTAGGCAAATCCAACTGAGAATGAACGTCAACAACCTCAAAGTAGGGTTTGTTGGGAATGTGCTGCAATCTAATATTGTATTCTTCTGCGTTGGCAAAAATTTTCGCCACTGCCAACAATCGTGGGACGTAATTCATTGTTTCTTCAGGCAGGCTTAGCGACCAATAATCTGTAGGTAGATTTAGATCTTCATTACGCTCAATAGCTTTTCTGACATTACCTTTTCCATAATTGTATGATGCTAATGCGAGTAACCAGTCACCATCGAATGTTTCACTGAGCTGTTTAAGGTAATCGGTTGCAGCTTTGGTCGAGGCATACACATCACGGCGCCCGTCATACCAATAATTTTGTTGTAAGCCGAAATCATTACCGGTGGAAGGAATAAATTGCCATAGCCCGGAAGCATCGCTCTTTGAATAAGCGTCCGGCAAAAAAGCACTTTCAACAATAGGTAATAACGCGATCTCACCTGGAAGATCCTTCGTTTCGATTTCTTCAAGAATATGATGTAAATAAGGTTGAGCACGTTGCTGAATGACAGCTAGAGAAGCAGGGTGCTGTAAATACCAATCAACTTCACGATCAATGCGTTCATTATCGATTTCTGGTAACGAGTATAAAGCCAACATTCGCTCCCAAACGGTGTTTTTATGAGACGATGCAGTCTTAGCTTTATTTTTTTTAAAAAATGACAGTTTGTTGCTTGGATGGCGAACATAACTATTATCTTGACGACTTGATTCTGGCGGCCTGTCATTGACGCTAAGAGGCGCCCTCGATGTATCGGAGCAACCGATAAACATTAGAGAGATCAATAGTAATAAAAAATTAGCTGACCTGTTAAAATTAACGTGCATTATCTGAGCCTTAGCGTGTGGTTTTACCAAAACGCTTTCATTATAGCTTGTTTGTTTCGGAAATCACTAAAGTCACGTCCTTAATATGGTTACTGATCAATGAAACGTAATTTTTTATTCTCCTGGTACCAAACACCACGGGGCAAACTGCTTAAAGAACTAGAAGTAGATTATTTACAGCGCGCTATCACTGTCAGTTGCCAGCAAACGATACTGCAGATTGGCGGTCTTGGCTGGGAAAATGAGTTTATAGACAGTACGCTCTATAAAAAATTTATAATCCTTGACTCCAAACAACTGGGCTCTTGCCCGGCAACAAAAATTCAAGCCAAATCTTATTTACTGCCGCTACAAAGCAACAGCTTTGACATGATTTTGCTCCCGCATTTGCTGGAATTTGATGAATACCGCTTTCAAACGATGCGTGAAATTGAGCGTGTGTTAAAACCAGAAGGTGTTGTCGTAATAATTAACTTTAACCCTTGGAGCCTCTGGGTTAGATATCAATTTTTATGGGATAAGAAAATGTCTGATTCCTGGCGAGGCCACTTTATATCCCAGACAAGAGTTTTAGATTGGCTGAAATTACTTAATTTTGAAGTTACTACAGCATCTGGTTTTTATCTAAATTCCGTCAAATCAACACAAGGTAAATCTATCAGGAAAAACTGCACTATTTCAGCCACCGCTTATGGAATAAGAGCAGTCAAAAGACGTTACAACCTAATTCCATTAACGCCAATTAAAGCTGGCAAACCTCGACTAGCAATGGCTAATACGATTACATCGACCAAACAAATACATAAATGATTGAACAAGTAATAATTCATACTGATGGTGCTTGCCGTGGCAACCCCGGCCCGGGCGGCTGGGGAGCTTTACTTGTCTACAAAGGAATCATAAAAGAGCTTCACGGCGGATCGCCAGAGACTACCAATAATCGCATGGAGTTAATGGCCGCAATCCAAGCACTTGAAACCCTTAACAAGCCTTGCTCGGTCAATTTGAATACCGATTCCAAATATGTTTTACAAGGCATCACCGAGTGGATGCCAAATTGGAAAAAACGCGACTGGAAAACCGCTTCCCGCCAGCCGGTTAAAAATGAAGATTTATGGCGCAGATTAGATGCTGCAATTCAACGGCACGAAATCACTTGGCAATGGGTAAAGGGTCATAATGGCGACCCAGGTAATGAACGGGCAGACGCGCTCGCTAATCTGGGGATAGACTCCTCAGCCCTCCCCAGCAAATAAAGCTATTTTTTTTCCATTAAAGTCTTCAACGCGGCAAATGGATTATGCGTTGATTCCGGCGACGATGATTTACTGACGGACTGACTACCAAATCGCGTTTCTTCATAACGCGCATGCTCATTATCATGGCAATAAAGACACAACAATTCCCAGTTACTACCATCAGAGGGATTGTCATCATGATTATGGTTTTTATGATGAACGGTGAGTTCGGCCAAATTTTTGTGGTCGAATTCACGCGTACACCGCCCACAAACCCACGGGTATAATTTAAGGGCTTGACCACGATAAGATTGTTCTCTTAATTCTTGGTTGCGGCGGGCATCAGCAACAATCTGATTAAGCTTAGCCTTGTCGGGCTGTATTTTTTTTATAGTCATTTGTAAAATCCTGTCTAAATTCAGCGTTAAAAATGCATCTAACATTTATAAATTATAAGGGAACTGCGTGAATAATCGAAAATTTGCAGATCGACTCGTTGTTCTGGACACCGAAACCACCGGCCTGAATCCTCAGGAAGGCCACCGAATCATTGAGATTGGTTGCGTAGAACTGATTAATCGCCGACTAACGGGTAATCGCTTTCATGTATACATCAATCCTAACCGAATAATTGATGCAGGCGCCATAGAAGTTCACGGTATTACTAATGAATTTTTAGACGACAAACCACATTTCAACGACATTGCAGAAGATTTCATAGGCTTTATAACTGGCGCGGAGCTGGTTATCCATAATGCACCGTTCGACGTCGGTTTTATTAATCACGAATTCTCTCGCCTAGCCAATGTCCAAGAAGTCAGCAGCTACAGCAAAGTTTTTGATACGCTCACTTACGCCAGAAAAAAGCATCCAGGACAGCGCAATAGCTTAGATGCTCTTTGCAAACGTTATGGCATTGACAATAGCCATAGAGATTTACATGGCGCGTTACTGGATGCCGAAATACTTGCCGAGGTATTTTTGCTAATGACTGGCGGACAGGCTTCGTTGCTTGAAGATAGCCAGCAAAAACCTGAAAACACCCAAATGGACGTCAAGAAGCAACAACTAATAGTGAGTAATCGCCCTACGTTAAAAGTCATCCACTGTAATGAAGATGAAAGGAATGCCCATCAACAACGCCTAGAGGCTATTGAAAAATCGAGTGGGGGATGTATTTGGAGCAGATAAAAAATTCCCGGGGCATGCCCGGGAATCAATTTAGTTTCTAAAAAAAGCAAATACTATTCAGCTTTAGGCTTTGCCTTGATTGAAGTAGAACTCATTCTTTTTTTGCTTTTGTCTTTCTTTTTATCGCTATCGTCAGATCTCTCGTCTTTACCTTCCATTCTGGAAATATTTAGTTGCTGCCCCACAACCCGCACTTTTTTCAACTCCTGAAGTAATTCCTTCGGCATTCCGGCAGGTAACTCAATCGTGCTGAAATCGTCTTGAATTCTAATTCGGGCAATATGGTCGCCATCGATTCCTGTTTCATTGGCAATAGCACCTACGATATTACCTGGCTTTACACCGTGGTTATGACCAACTTCAATACGATAAACTTCCATTTCAATATCGGCACCAAAAGAGCGCTTAGGTTTTCTATCTCTTTGCGGGCGATCTTCTCTTTGTGGACGATCAGATCTTTCCGAACGCTCTGATCTATCACGATCATCCTTTGGTCTTTTCGGCAGATTTTGTAACAGCAACGGCGTCTCGCCCTGCACTAATTTTGCCAACGCCGCCGCGATTTCTAATGACGAAACGTTGTGCTCTTGCTCGTATTGTTCAATCAGCTGAGTGAAAAAGCCGAGTTCTTCAGCCGCTAACGTATCGGTAATATTTTGCTTAAAACGCGATATACGTTTGTTATTGATGACTTCAGTTGAAGGCAAGCCCATTTCTTCAACTTTTTGTTTGGTTGCACGCTCAATGTTACCTAATAGCTTTCTTTCTCTAGGTGCAATAAACAAAATCGCATCGCCGGTACGGCCTGCACGACCCGTTCTACCAATACGATGCACGTAAGATTCGGTATCGTAAGGAATGTCGTAATTGACCACGTGAGTGATACGGTCGACATCCAATCCGCGGGCGGCAACGTCAGTCGCAATTAAAATATCCAGCTTGCCATTTTTGAGATTATTAATTGCCCGCTCACGCAATGCTTGAGACATATCTCCATTAATAGCAGCAGCAGAGTAGCCGCGAGCTTCAAGCTTTTCTGCCAATTCAACGGTCGCAGTCTTAGTGCGGACGAAGATAATCATGCCGTCAAAAGTTTCCGCTTCTAATATGCGCGTTAATGCATCCAATTTATGAACGCCGCTGACGACCCAAAAGCGCTGGCGAATGTTTTCAGCCGATGCGGTAGTCACTTTAATCGTGACATGTTCAGGCTCGTTTAAATACTCATCGGCAATTTTACGAATCACTGACGGCATGGTCGCTGAAAACAAGCAAATCTGTCTCTGTTCGGGGATTTGCTCAAGAATCCATTCCACATCATCGATAAAGCCCATACGCAACATTTCATCGGCTTCATCCAGCACCAAAAAGCCAAGTCCGTTTAGGTTTAACGTACCTTTGCGCATGTGGTCCATCACTCGACCAGGCGTACCGACAATAACGTGAGCGCCACGCTTTAGTTGTCTCAACTGGGTGCTGTAATCTTGTCCACCGTAAATTGGAAGAACATGAAAACCTTTTAAATGTGCGGCATAGCGCTGAAATGCTTCCGCCACCTGTATAGCAAGTTCGCGAGTAGGCGCTAAAACAAGAACTTGAGGATCTTTTTTATTAAGATCGATACGAGACAAAATGGGCAAC
>JAUYMX010000103.1 GCA_030699345.1 Methylococcaceae bacterium | reverse complement strand
AACAAGCCATGTCTTTGCATATTAAAACGGTAATTGAAATCCTGGAGGAAGCGGTAATCCGGCAGTTATATCGGCCATTTTTTCTTTCTTCATTTTTCCGACTTTGTTAACCGCATCATTGATGGCCGCCGCCACCAAATCTTCTAGCATGTCTTTATCATCGCCCAATAGGGAGGGATCGATGGTAACTTTTCTGGCTTCGCGCTTACCGGTCATCAATATAGTGACCAAGCCGCCTCCGGATTCACCCATCACTTGCATGTTGGCTAGTTCATCCTGGGCTTTTTTAAAATCTTCCTGCATTTTTTGCGCTTGCTGCATAATATTGCCGAGGGCATTTTTCATATTTTTCTCCTGTTATTGTTTAACGGGTTCGATGGAACCGGGCATGACTCGAGCATCAAAATGCTCTTTTAAAGTCTGTATATTTTCGTCTGAAGCAATAGCATCTACGGCAGCCTGCTGCCGATCTTCGCGTTGCTTGACCAACTGCACTGCCGGAGTATCAACAGTGGGCTTGCTAGCTTTAAATATCAACTTGAGCGGTTTTCCCTGATAGGCTTCCAGTGCTTTTTTAAGCGCTTCCTCAGAGCGCGTCGTCCTCATATAAGCAGGATCGAGAATCAAGGTGCAGGTATTGTCATCAATACTTTCCAGCGCACAATTGTTGGCAAGTTCCAGTGTGCGTGCGGTAATGCCCATGGCAGCGATGATTGAAGCCCAATCATTGCCGATCGCCTGTAGTCGATCAGTCTGAGCAGGCGTTATATCTGGCGGCTGATGATGCGTAGAAGCGCTTGAAGTAACGACTACCTGCGGCTCGCTAACAACGGTTGGTTGAACGGATTTTTGCTGAATAGGCTGAGCTTTGGAGATAGCATGTTGACTGGGAGCCGGTTTAATAGGGGCCGACGTTGCTGCAGGTCTAAAAGTAAGCATGCGTAACATGACCATCTCAAAGCCGGTACGTGGATCAGGCGCTAAATCCAAATCCTTTTGCCCAAGTAAACCAATTTGGTAATAAAGCTGCACATCTTCAGGTAACAATTTTACAGCCAACGCTGCGATCATTTCGGCATCAAAATCCTGAGCTATCGCACTAGGGATTTGTTGCATCAACGCGATACGATGGAACACTTGCAACATCTGTTGCAATACATCGGAAAAATCTGGCGTCAGGTTGGCAATTTCGTTAATTTTATCGAGCATAGTTGAGGCATCGCCAGCGGCAAGCGCTGTCAATATATCCTCCACGGGCTGCTGAGCAACAGTTCCCAGCATATTACTTACTGCATCAGAGGTGACCTTACCATTACCAAAAACAATCGCCTGATCCAGCAAACTCAAACCATCGCGCATACTGCCATCGGCTGCACGGGATAGTAGTTTTAACGCGGGCTCTTCAAATTCCAACTGTTCCTGTTGCAATATAAAAGCCATTTGCGTGGCAATTTGCGCGGGTAACAAGCGTTTGAGATTAAATTGCAAACAGCGAGATAACACCGTTACTGGGATTTTATGAGGGTCGGTTGTCGCCAATAAAAATTTAACATGCGGAGGCGGCTCTTCCAACGTTTTTAGCAACGCATTAAAACTATGTCCGGACAACATATGTACTTCGTCAATCAAATAGACTTTGTACTTGCCATGATTAGGCGCGTACTGGGCGTTATCCAGTAAATCGCGGGTGTCTTCTACTTTAGTACGCGAGGCGGCATCGACTTCAATTAAATCCAAAAATCGGCCTTCATCAAGCGCACGGCAAACACTGCACTCACCGCAAGGATTAAAATCCTGCAGATTTTCGCAATTGATTGCTTTAGCCAAGATTCTGGCGATAGTGGTTTTGCCTACTCCGCGTGTGCCGGTAAACAAATAAGCATGATGCAGACGATCATGCTGCAAGGCGTTTATTAACGACTTGACGACATGTTCTTGTCCGACGACTTCTGTGAAATTATGGGGGCGCCATTTTCTGGCTAGAACCTGATAATTCATTGCAGGCTCGAAAGAGGTAAAGATGAGTTGGGCGGTAATCGCACCAGCCACATCCCGGCACACGAATCTGCTGCTACCGTTGCTCCCTTCCGG
>JAUYMX010000102.1 GCA_030699345.1 Methylococcaceae bacterium | reverse complement strand
CAGTTCACGGCTGATTTCTTCACTCCAGCCACCGTCGTAAAGCGTATGTTTAAGGCGGTATTTTTCCATGCGAAAAAAGCCAGGATAAACAATTTCCTGGTCAAGAATTTCAAATTTCTTGTTCATCATTTGCCTTTATAGGTGACTCGATAAATAACACCAAGAGTGTCATCACTGATTAAAACACTGCCATCAGGCATTTGAAGAATATCGACCGGGCGTCCCAACGCTTTACCATCTTGACCAAGCCAGCCAGTAATAAAAACCTGTTCTGCAATGGGATGATCTTCTTTAAACTTAATCAACACTACTCGATAGCCTTGCGGTTCAGCGCGATTCCAAGATCCGTGTTGGGCTACCAATAGCTGGTTTTTATACTCGCCAGGAAATTGTTTACCTGAATAAAAGCGTATGCCTAAGGCTGCCATATGCGCGCCAAACTTCCAAACGGGCGGTTTGAATTCCGTACATCTTTTATCCTTGCCAAATTCAGGATCTGGAATGTCGCCGCCATGACAATAAGGAAAACCAAAGTGATCACCAACCGCTGACCATTGATTGAGTTCATCCGGTGGAATATCTTCACCTAAATAGTCACGGCCGTTCTCGGTAAAGAACAGCGCATTGGTGCCAGGCTGCCAATCAAAGCCAACAGAATTTCTCAACCCATGGCCGATAATTTCGAAATCGCTGCCATCACTATTCAGCCTCACCAAGGATGCATAAATGTCTTTTTCCGGCTTACAGATATTGCAAGGTGCGCCAACAGCTGTGTACAACTTATTGTCTGGCCCAAAACGCAAATATTTCCAGCCGTGGTGCCGATCAGACGGGAACTTATCGAAGACGACTTTAGGTTTTGGCGGGGTTGTCAGCTGCGCTGTAATCGCATCAAAACGAATAATGCGATTCACCTCTGCCACGTAAAGTGAGCCATCCCTATAAGCCACACCATTAGGCATATACAGATCACTAGCAATAATATAGTTTTGTTCGGCCACGCCATCGCCATTGTCATCGCGCAGCGCGTAAACCTTACCTTCTTGCCTGCTAGCGACAAAAATCACACCGTTATCACCTAATGCCAAACTACGAGCATTGGGAACGTTGTCCGCAAAAATTGAGATGCTAAAACCATCAGGCAATTGCAGATGTTTTAGTACGTCTTGATGGGTATTTTGCACAGCAAAAACAGTACTTGAACTCAACGCAAGTAGAATAATCAGTAACTTTATAAAAACCATCACTACACTCTCCAAAGATAAACTTTGCGGTATATTAGCACTGCAAAGGGGTTGAATTCATTTATTGCTCCCCCATAGTAGTTTCGGTCCAACTTAACAATAAAGGTCTTTACCATGATGCGTATCTTTCTTTTTCTTGCAACCAATGCGGCAATTTTGGTTGTAATTAGTGTTTTATTTAATGTATTGGGCTTAAGCGGTACTTTAGATGCACAGGGCATAGATCTTAATTTGAATGCACTGTTAATTATGTCTGGAATCATTGGCGTAACCGGCTCGGTGGTATCGCTGGCAATGTCAAAATGGTCCGCAAAAAGCTCTATGGGCGTACATGTCATCGAGCACCCGCAAAATCAAACTGAACAATGGTTGGTTAACATTGTCGCCAAACAAGCTAAACAAGCGGGTATTGGCATGCCTGAAGTCGGTATATTTCAAGCCCCTGATGCAAACGCTTTTGCGACCGGCATGAATCGAAATAATGCCTTAGTTGCTGTCAGCACTGGCTTATTACAAAGCATGAATGCCGATGAAGTTGAAGCGGTTGTCGGCCATGAAATCAGCCATGTCGCTAACGGCGATATGGTCACCATGGCGTTAATGCAGGGCGTTGTTAACACTTTCGTATATTTCTTCGCGACTGTAATCGGCCATGTAGTCGACCGAGTAGTATTCAAAACCGAACGGGGTTATGGTCCGGCATATTACATTACACAAATGGTGGCGCAGATTGCATTGGGCATTCTGGCTTCAATGCTGGTCATGTGGTTCTCTCGTTATCGGGAATTCCGCGCAGATGCGGGTGGTGCTAACTTAGCCGGACGTGAAAAGATGATTGGCGCCTTACGGGCGTTGCAACGCAGTCACGAACCTGAAGATCTTCCAGGTCAACTAGCCGCTTTTGGCATTAACGGCGGCGGCATGAGTCGCTTATTCATGAGCCACCCACCCTTGGCAGAACGCATAGCTGCTTTGCAAAGCGCACGCTAACAACGTATTTATTTGAGCTTATGGCACGTGGACTATGACCCAAAAGCCGTAGTCCACCACATGATTTACTGTCGAAATCTTCCCATCATATTGCCCTTTGAAAAAGGATTATTAACCAAGGTTTTTGACGGTTCTTTATCAGTTAAGCGAAGGAAGAAAATATCCTGCAATATTCTAAAAATAGGGGCTTAATTTAGCTCTCTATGTCTGGCAATGACATTCAAGGAGGGGGTCTTAAAATGTCTGGCTAAGGCATCAACTAGATAAACAGAACGATGTTGCCCACCAGTACAACCGATCGCAACAGTTAGATAGCTTCGGCCTTCTGCTTCAAATCTTGGAATCCAACGTTGTAGAAAATCGATGACATCTTTAAGAAGCTCGCCAACCAGTGGTTGTTCTTTAAGAAAATCAACGACCGGCTGATCTTTTCCGGTTAACCCTCGTAAATCGGGCACCCAGTACGGATTTGGCAAACTGCGTGCGTCAAAGACAAAATCAGCGTCTAACGGCACGCCGTGTTTGAATCCAAATGATTGAAACTGTAGGGAAATATGCGTTATATCTCTCTCACCAATCTGGCCTCTAATTAAATCGCGTAATTGATGATAATGCGTGCGACTGGTATCAATCACCACGCTGGCATGTTTGGCGATTGGGATCAGCATTTCTTTTTCAAGCTTTAATGCTTCCTTTAACGGTATATTCAGGTCCGTCAATGGATGGCGCCTACGCGTTTCGCTATAACGCTTCAGCAAAGTCGCCTCTTCCGCCTGCATAAAGATGATCTCGCAATCAATACCTTTATTGCGAATTAGCAGCAAACTTTCTGAAAACGCTGCCAAACTTTCGCTCTGATTTCTTGCATCAATACCTATCGCTGTTTTTGCATAGGTCTTGATGTCTACGAGCATTACGTGACTGATAAAATCTTCCAGCAAGGTTACTGGAAGATTATCAATACAGTAATAGCCACAGTCTTCAAGAGTATCCAGGGCAATACTTTTACCGGATCCTGACAGACCACTGACAATAAGCAGTTTCATAAGATAGCGGACTCGTATTGTGACAATGTCATAAATTCAAGCGCAAGAAGAGTTGTGATTCGAAAAAGATATAACCTCTGCATCACTAACTCGTCTTGCGCTATTAAATTTATCTATGAACAGCGTGTTTTTCTTTGTGCTTAGTGATTTGACGCTCAAGTTTATTGACCATTTCATCAATGGCAGCATACATATCCTCTTGGTGATCTTCAGCAAACAAAGTTGCACCATTGAGTTTTAAAGTAGCTTCCGCTTTTTTGATTAGTTTTTCTACGGACAAAATAACGTGTACATCAGTAACATTGTCAAAATGACGTGCCAATTTTTCAAATCTAGCGTCAATATGTGTTTTTAACGCGTCGGTTACTTCAAGATGATGGCCTGTTACGATAACTTGCTTGGAATAAACTCCTTATTAAATTAAAAGTCGAAAGTAGGTTGATATTAGAATAATAGGCTTTATAATATGCGATTTCTCTCATTTGAAGGGGGAATAAACATCGCTTCCCGGTATTTGGCAATT
>JAUYMX010000101.1 GCA_030699345.1 Methylococcaceae bacterium | reverse complement strand
GTGTTTGAGAAAGTCAGGCATCGATAGTCCTGGTTGAAACTGAATGCGATTGATCGACATAACACACTCCTCTTGGGTTAGCTTCCAGTCAGTCTACGCCCATAACCTGGGCTTGGCTGAAGTATCTAGCTAATCAGGAATGTATTAGTCTTAGATCTCCAGTTATTCCCCCATATCCCATAATAAAGCATTGTCATTATCTGACAGAGAAGAACAATGGTGGCCAATGATAAAATAAATCGCCGAGATAGGGGGCGAAAGCTGAGCGTTAAACCAAAAGATATAGGTACTGTGAGCCAATATGCATAACGTGAGAATACTGACTGACCGTGGTTCCAATTTATAGTACTGAGTGAAGGTATAGCCAAAATTGCGCTAATTGAAATGCCTATAAAAAGTGGTAAAACCCATACTAAGTCAAACCGGCCCCTGAAAAAAAATCCGCTCAAAACAATAATAATTCCAATATAGAGTCCAGGCGCAGCCACAACCATGCCTTGGTTTAAATCAAAAAATACCGAAAATAGTCGTGACCAACTAATAAGTTTTGCATCAGACCAACCCGTAGCAATAATTGGGTTAGAAACACCTAATTTGTATTCAAAAAATATAACCGGTGATAGCGCTATAAGAAATAATCCGGCAGTTGCTAATAGTATTGGATAATTAATCTCTATATTTTTTTTAATAGAAGCTAAATCAGTTTTTAAAATATCGCTGTCAATTAATACCTTGCCTGCAATGGCGGCCTGAAGAAATAATAGAGGTGGGTTTTGTGTGGCAGCAAGTGCTGTACAGAACATCGATAAAATATAACGTCGATCAGTAAAGCTCATAAGAGATAATAATAATAATGAAGCAGTGAATATCTCTGGGTGAGGCCACCAAATATAATAGGTTGTGCCTGATGACAAAAAAAGCCCAGCTAGAATTTGTTTTTGCCAAAATGTGCCTTTCCAACGTGAGGCCAAGTAGCCTAGTGCTAGAAACACAAACATCCAGTTACACATAATAAAAGAGTTTATAGGTGAAGATCCCATCCATTGAGTTAGCTTAAAAAATGGGGTGACGAGTAATGGGTATAGCCAGAAATGCCAGCTATATATTTGCCCATTCGATGCGGTTAAATACCCTTTTCCGTCATATTGCGATTTTTTTCCAAACTCTTCGCCTTTTCCGATTGTTGGAGCTATTTCTAAAAATTCTGGGTCTCCCTGTTTCATGATGTCCATTACATATGAGATGTCCTCACCTCTAAAATCTGCAGATTGGTGTGTCGCTAAAGCGTGTGTATAGAGAATATATTCAGTTGAATCCCCTTTCCATTGAGCCTCGTAAAATGAGCCGACAACTATTCCTGTTAGAATCGCAGTCCAAAATACAATAGATAAACTATTATCTTTGCCCAATAGTGTGCACCTCGAAAAAATCGATTTTACGAATTCGCAACCAACCATATATCCTCACAAATTAACAACACAGAAAGCAAAGTACAGAGACGCTTACACGGCCGCCATCCCTACTAGTACCCACCCAAAGCCAACCAATGGATAGGCTTTGCTGACAACCTGACTTAATAACGCATTCAGTCATACTTCTGTACGCAGAACTTAAATAGCAAAACCACTGAAGATAATTAACTATATGATTTTATTTAGTATTGTTTTTGGGATATTGAATAAGTAGCCCGTGTTCGTCGTTGCGAATTACTTCCCAACCAGAATCAAGCAGCTTTTGTTGATCAACATGAGGTATTGGAAAATCGCCTGCCTCCAGGCCAAATCGGCCGGGAAAAAAACCAGCATGAATTGGCCTGTTCATTGAGTGGGTCTTAATGTTGGCTATCGTACCTATCAATCCATTATGCCCCTCATTCGCAGCCACTAAAGCTAGCATTTCTTTGTTGTGAACAATATTGACAGGTTCGGTTTGTCTTACTCGCGCACCACATTCGATACGAAACAAATACGCAATATTCGATATCAGAAAGGTATTGCTTTCAGGTATGCATAAATGTTTTTGCCCGGTCGTATAGGCATTAGGGCACCTCGAAATACTGCCCTTATAAATAAAAAGTATACCGACAGTGATAAATCAGCCACGGAATCCCTGCTGTTTTTTGTATTTTGCCCTCGCATGAGGACTTGTTTTAGCCTGAAATCACCGTTTTCGGCAAT
>JAUYMX010000204.1 GCA_030699345.1 Methylococcaceae bacterium | reverse complement strand
GTGAGACTGCCAACTTAGCTTGGTGGGAGCAATTGCACGACCCCGTCTTAAACCGCTTAGTAGAACAAGCGATAGCCAATAACCTTGATCTTAAAATTGCGATCGCCAACGTCGAGCAATTCATGGGCGTATACGGGGCTACCCGCGCCAGTTTATTTCCGCAGATTTTCGGTCAGGGCAGTTACAGTCGGCAGCAGACTAGCAGCAAAGCGCTCGGTCTGGGCGGTAGGACGCCGGATACCGACGCCGCTCAGCTCGGCGCAACGATGTTTTGGGAACTGGATGTTTGGGGTCAATTGCGCCGCGCCAAGGAAGCGGCTGGTGCTGACCTTCTAGCGCAAGAATCCGCGCGCGACGCAGTGGTGCTGACCCTTGTAAGTTCGGTAGCCCAAACCTACATAACTCTGCGCGCACTGGATATGAGTCTGGAGATAACCCGAAAAACTGTTGCCAATCTCACAGAAGAAAACCGTATCGCCAAGTCTCGATTCGATATGGGTTATGCCTCGGAAATTGAAGTTAGCCAATCAGATTCGGAATTAGAACGTCGCCGTGCTTTGATTCCTAGCTTCGAACAACAGATTGCCCAGGCCGAAAATGCCTTGAGCGTTTTGCTGGGCAAACCGCCCGGCGCCATTGAACGCGGTCTGACGCTGGACGCATTATCGCCGCCTGCGGTGCCGGCTGGCTTGCCTTCCGAACAACTGATTCGCAGACCGGACATAAAACAAGCCGAACAAAACCTGATTTCTGCCAATGCCCGTATTGGCGTGGCACGCGGCGAGTATTTCCCTAAAGTCAGGCTCACCCGCGATGTGGGTCAGGCCAGCATCGAATTGGCGCAAATGTTTGCGCCGGGCGCTAACTTTTGGAGCATCGGCACTCGTTTGCTGGGGCCAATCTTTACTGCCGGCCGAGTTGCCGGACAAGTACAATCGGCAGAAGCCGCTCAACAAGCGGCGCTGGCCGGTTATCAGAAGGCTATCCTATCGGGGTTTCGTGAGTTTGAGGACGGCCTGATTGCCAGTTCCAAATCTAACGAACGACAAAACACCCAGGCGCGCCGCGTTGCCGCTCTGCAGACTTATCTGCGTTTATCACGGGTACGCTATGATGAAGGTTACAGTCCTTACCTGGAAGTGCTGGATGCCTTGCGCCAATATTACGAAGGACAAATAGAATTGGTGCAGGCGCGTAGCGATACCTTTACCTCGCTAATTCAGTTGTATCGAGCCATGGGCGGCGGCTGGATTGTTACCGCGGAACAAAAAGCACAGCTACCGGAGCCAAAGCCTGCAGCCGTGTTTCCATGAAATAACCGTTTGAATATACAGTGCAAATCACGCTTGCCATTTGGGCGCGGGGCACTTTTTCAACCAACGAAAAACAGATTTAACCTAAGGAAGCGCTAATTAAATCCTTCGACTGTTCGACAAGCTCACAGCTCAGGATGAACCGGTAATTTATTGATTTCGTTCGTGGTGAGTTTGTCGAACCATGAGCGAAATCAATTTGTTCAGCGCTTCCCTAAATTTCCACACCGAAACTAAGTGCTCAAATAGAGAGATAAGCCGAATATGAATAACAACATGCCATCACTGCCGACCAGCGACTTTACGCACAAACTCGTGGAAGCTTTTATCAAAATCGGGCTTATTTTCCTGTTATTAAGCTGGTGTTTTAATATCGCCAAACCCTTTATAAACCCCTTGGCGTGGGGAGTAATCATCGCTGTTGCACTATACCCACTGCATCAAAAACTATCGAGATTGCTCGGCTCTCGGGAAATCATTTCGGCTTCGCTACTAACCGCGGTGCTATTGCTCATCATCCTGGGGCCTTGTGCATTTTTAGCCAACATAGCTGGCGAAAACATCCAGGAATTAATCGAAAAGCTACATAACGGAAGTTTCTCGATTCCCGCGCCTACCGAAAAAGTAGCGAGTTGGCCGTTGATCGGCAAGCCTATCTACAACTTTTGGCAATTGGCTGCCACCAACTTGGGTGAACTAGCTAAAACTTACGCACCGCAACTGAAAGAAGCCAGCAAATGGCTGTTAGCATCAAGTGCTTCAACCCTCTTGGCAATTTTAGAATTGTTGGCATCGGTGATTGTCTGCGGCATGTTGCTGGTTAACGGTATTGGCGGGCATCGTCTGGCATTGTCTATCGGCAAACGCGTTGCCGATCACCAAGGAGAGGAACTCGCTGACTTATGTATTGCGACCATTCGCGGTGTGGCGCGCGGTGTCTTGGGGGTTGCAGTGATTCAGTCACTGTTGGCGGCCGTGGCTTTCTTTGCGGCCGGGGTGCCGGGAGCGGGTCTATTGACGATCCTATGTTTGTTTATCGCCATTGTGCAATTACCTACGTTTATCCTGACCGTGCCAAGCATTATTTATGTATTTTCCATTCACGATACCTTATTTGCCAGCGTGTTCATGATTTGGATGCTTGGCGTAGGCTTGATCGATAATGTCTTAAAGCCGTTTTTGTTAGGTAGAGGTCTCGATCTACCGATGGCGGTGGTGTTTATTGGCGCGATAGGCGGCATGCTGTTTTCCGGCGTGATTGGCCTGTTCGTCGGCGCCGTTGTGCTGGCACTGGGCTATAAATTATTTATTTCCTGGTTAAACGATTCTAGCGATGCTCAGAAGCAATAAACTAAGCGTTCATCAATGCAGGTTTTTCTTAAGCCACTAAGAACATCATGATCTTTATCGCCATATTTATCTTAACGGTATTTTTATACAGCTTGGTGTCCCGGCGTTTGGAAAGTACGGTCATTACCGCGCCTATCGTTTTTACATTAGTCGGCATGTTGCTATATAGATTGCCACCGGCCTTTACCGATCTCGAATTGAAACGACAAGGCTTGTTGCTGGTCGCCGAAATTGGTCTGGTTATGACATTGTTTACCGATGCGGCGCATATTAATTTAAAAAGCTTAACCTCAAGCCGCAGCCTCCCGACCCGACTGCTGACGACCGGAATGTTACTAACCATAGTGCTGGGCGCTGCCGCGGCAATGCTGGTATTTCCCGAGCTCAGCTGGTTTGAGGCAGGCATTTTAGCGGCTATTCTGGCCCCGACCGATGCCGGGCTGGGGGCAATAATTGTCAATAGCCCTTATGTGCCAACGCGCATTCGTCAGGCATTGAATATCGAAGCAGGGCTTAATGATGGCCTGTCCGTGCCATTTTTGATGTGTTTTATCGCCATGGCTTTGCAAAGTACTGAGGGTGCTGCGTCGGTACTCGGCCGCTTTATCGGCGAACAAATCGGCTACGGCAGTTTGATTGGGATAGGTATCGGAGCTGTCGGTGGCTGGTTGCTTGCCCAAGCCAACCACAAGCAATGGATGGCTGCATCTATGCAACAACTGGGGCTGGTTGCCATCCCCTTACTTTGCGTTTTGGCTTCCGAAGCTAGCGGTGCCAGCATGTTTATTGCTGCTTATGTTGCCGGTTTTGCCGTGCAATTTGGCTTCGCAGATGCAGGACGGCATAGTGTTGAATTCACCGAAACCTGGGGACAATTGTTCGACTTTTTTGTGTTCTTCCTATTTGGTTTGATTGTGGCCCGGTCATGGACACAATTTGAATATACGCATTTGCTCTATGCCGGTTTGAGTCTAACGCTAGTGCGTATGCTGCCGGTAGCGCTTGCTCTGGCAGGTACCGGTTTAAGTCGATCGACTATTTTATTCATGGGCTGGTTTGGGCCACGAGGACTGGCGTCCATCGTGCTGGGGCTGGTTTACCTAGAACGACAAGCGAACTTACCCGCCGAATCCACCATCCGTCTCACGGTGATGGCCACTGTATTACTCAGCATTTTTGGACATGGACTCAGCGCACTGCCGGGCATCAGCATTTACGCCAAACGAATTACAGCATTGAATTCAGATGCCCCTGAACATAAGGTATAAAATTGAGAAATAATTTAATAAAAATTGGTAACTATTCAGTCTCTTGATCGAGCCGTCATGCGTAGGCTGGATAAGCGCTAGCGCATCCGGCAAATGCGGTGGATGCGCGTTGCTTATCCACCCTACACAATAAACGCATAGCCTCTCTCAGATTAAAGACTGAATA
>JAUYMX010000084.1 GCA_030699345.1 Methylococcaceae bacterium | reverse complement strand
CAATAAGGTGTGACAATTCATGCAGTTTTTGGCTTGTGAGGTTTTCTTGCCCAAATCCACCAGTTGCCGGGCTTCTTCTTCGCTAAATTGCTGGCCGAATAAAAACTCATCGCCGCCGATTACCGGTATCGATTTATGCAGCTTTTCCTGATATTGGTAATCGATTTTTTTGTTGATCACCGAATAAGCCTGAACGCGTTTACCACCGGCGCTAGTCTGGCTTAAAGAATCCATGGTTAATACCACCAGAATCAGAAACGATCCGGCCGTCACCCAGATGGCGACTTTTTTCCAGAACGATTCCGACGCCCATAAAGGTTCGTCATTCATTGTTTATCCTCCGTTGTTGGTTCGGCGTGAGTTTTGACACACAAATGCCAAATACCGATAGGGGCAAAAAAATAGCCGAGCACCATCACCAGGGATAGCATCAGCCAGACTCCGGAAAAATTTGCCGCACGCGTCAATTCCGCCACGCTGACCAGCAGCACGGTATATGACAAGTAAGCGGCCCATTTAATTCGGGGATTGGATTTTATTTTGGACCAGGCATACAGCAGCGCGTAGCTTGCGCCTGACAAAATAATTAAAGCGGCGGTAAAAAAACTGATGAAGAAATCTTTTAAGGCGATAGGTTCAATCATGCTGACTCAAACAAGCCTATGGCTTGAGATTGGTTTTGTGAGATCCGTTCATACTTCGACAAGCTCAGCATGAACGGATAAATTGCTGTTAATTTTGAAACCGTTCGCACTGAGTTTTTCGAAGTGCAACTTTTAAAGGTTTTCTTTTTAATCAAAGCGGGCTTTCCATCAGCTTAAAAAAATCTTTCGGCGCGCCACAAATAGGGCAGGACCAGTCATTCGGCACGTCGGCCCAGCGGGTGCCGGGAGCCAAGCCGCTATCGGGGTCGCCCTTCGCTTCATCATAGATATGCTCACATTCCCGGCATTGATATTTTTTAAAATCGGACATGATAATTTTCCTGTTTAAGAAGACTGGCTGACATTAAAGGCATCGGCATAAATATCCTTCATTGAGGCACCGGCCAGAAAGGCTTTCCTCTTGGCTGTTTTAACCATTTCCGGATGTCCGCAGAGAAATATACGCCAATTCTTGAGATCAGATATTTGCTTAAAGGCCACTTCATCGGCACGTCCTGACGCGAAGCCATGACAGACACCGTCACCGGAAAGGCAGGGCACATAATTAAAATTCGAATATTTTTTGACTAGATCCTGTAGTTCACCGCTTAGATAGAGTCCGTTCAGGTCTCGGCTACCGTGAAACAAATGAATAGGCCCGCTATGACCCTGACTGAGTGCGTCGCGGATAATGCCGTAAAGCGGCGCAAGCCCCGAACCTGTGCCGATTAAAATCAAGCCTTGCTCGCTATTGCCGGGTATGTAAAAACAGTCGCCGCCGGGACCACGAATCTCGACGGTTTGACCAGGACGCAGTTCTCCATGTATCCAGCCGCTGACCCGGCCCTGTGGCAGACGACGGACATGCAGATGCAGGTGATCATCTTCATGCGGCACGCTGGCGAGCGAGTAACTGCGACCAAGCGCCTGGTTTTGAAACAGGTTGATAAATTGCCCGGCCCGGTAATCGATGGGTGCATGACATTCGAGTTCGACATGCATGATGTCGGCATTAAGCAGCTTTAAACTAAGGACGGTAGCAGGAATCACCGCTTGAATATCATCATCGTCCGGCAGCGCGACTTCTAAATCGGTATCGGGATAACACACACAAGCGAGGAAATAGTTTTGCAGCTTGAGGCTATCTTTCAAACCTTGTTGTGAGGTTTCAGGTGGCTTGCCGCCTGTTGCGCGCATCATGCAGGTTTGGCAGACACCGCTACGACAGGAAAACGGCACGGGCACGCCGCGATTGGTCAAACACTCCAGTACGGATTCGTTTGGCTCCAGTTCAAATTTATCGTTTGCGTAACGAATAGTAGTCATTGCCCGCGCTCTGATTAAGTTATCGATCTAGTACATCATTACGTGTGCTTTCGGCAATCGCAGCCACTTGCGCGATCAGTTCTTCATTTACGCCTAATTCACGCAAAGTAGCGCCCAGATCTTCGATCACAGCATCAACATGCGAGTCATTCAAACCACGCGCGACCAGATGCGCATGGCCTCGACGCATATCTAAGCCGGTGTAATTATGCGGTCCGCCGAAAGCCATGGTCAGGAAAGCTTTTTGTTTAGCGGCCTGTTTTTCCATGTCCACGTCTTCAAAAAAGGCGCTGATGCGATCATCACTCAACACTTTACGGTAAAAAATATCGACGGCGGCATTAACAGCCGCTTCACCACCTAGTTGTTCGTATAAAGATTGTTCTGACATTTTTTCTCTCCAAATATTAAAAAGGTGTTTAAAATACATCTTAAAGCCCCTTATATTTCAATATAGGCTTTGCTTTTTTGTATACATAAGATGCATTTTAAATGAATCTTATAGTTTGATTGTAAAATCGTCAATCTTTATCGTTTATTCATTAAGGCCTCACAGGAATTCAGGCAAATTTAAAGGAGTATCAAATATGCAACTTACACAATTTACGGATTTATCATTGCGCTTACTGATCTATCTTGCGCGTTTGCCTGAACCCGGCTTGGCGACAATTTCCGAGATCGCCGACTATCATCAAATTTCCCGTAACCATTTGGTGAAGGTGGCGAATAGCTTGGCCAATCAAGGCTTCATTATGTCGACCCGCGGCAAGGGTGGTGGCCTGCAGCTAGCTCGGCCTGCTTACGCCATCGGCTTGGGCGAGGTAGTGCGACGCACCGAGCAGAACATGAACCTGGTCGAATGCTTCGATATTCCTTCCAATCAATGCCGCCTCATCCGCAATTGTTTCCTCAAAGCGACGTTATATGAAGCGCAACGGGCTTTTATGTCCGTGCTGGATAAATACACACTGGCGGATGCGGCCAATTTAGGTGTCAATGCTGAGTTATTATCGCTACCCACCGCTACACCGCCCCTTACTTGAGTCATATTGATGATTTACCGTTTATTCGAGGCAATAATCTGCTGGATGCGTTGTTCTACACCGTCTAATTCGTTTTCGTAAATGCCGGTTCGATAGGTATCGCCATCGACGCTAACGGTCGAGCTTAATAAAGGCTTACCTGCGTCACTGATATTGATACGAGTGACCGTAGAAAGCCCCGGCTGCAGCGGATTGTCCTTAAGCTCTTGAGGATCCAGTCCGATTCGCACCTGTACGCGTTCGGCGACATGAATAAAGTTGCCGGTGGCATTATCGGTCGGCAACAGTGCAAACGTGCTGCCGGTACCAGGGGTGATACCTTCCACTTTGCCATGATAGATCAGCTCATCGCCGTAAGCATCGACCCGGATGTCGGCCACTTGTCCAGGACGAATCCCGGCAATCTGGGTTTCCAGAAAGTTGGCGTCTATCCACAGATCGTCCAGCGGCACAATCGCCAGCAGGGGGGCGCCTGCTTTAACGTTGTCACCTATTTGCGTCTTGCGTTTGGCGATATAACCCGATACCGGCGCAATAACGTTGCGGCGTTGATAATTTAGAAAAGCGTTGCGAACCCGGCTCTTGGCTTTTTCGACGGCGGGGTTATTTTCGATGGCGGCACCGGCAACCTGCGCTTCGATGCCGGTTTTTTCAGCCTGGATTTCACGAATCATGGCTTCCAGTTCACGGATTTTATCCTGGGTATTTTGCACCTGCTGCTCGGACACCGCGCCGTCGTGTGCAGCTGTCTTGAATCGGCCAAGATCGTGGCGAACTTGACTCAATGCGGCTTCCTTGGAAAGAATTCGCTGTTTAAGCGAGTCGATTTTTGCTGTCAAACTGACTATATGGCGCACGGCTTCGCCCAATTCCGCTTCGGACTGCTGCAACGCAATTTCCGTATGAGTGCCATCCAGTCTGATCAGTATGTCGCCTTTTTGCACATGCTGAGTATTTTCCGCCAAGATTGCCACGACAGTGCCCTCGGTCTGCGCCTTCAAAGTAATCAGATGGCCCATCACAAACGCGTCATCGGTGGCAACCCAACCTCGGTTAACTGACCACCAATAGCCGAAAAATCCCAGACACACCAATACTATTGCCAAGCTCACCAGCTTTAGTCGGCGGTTGCGTTGATGAATGATTTCCTTGGGTCTGGTCAATTTTTGCATGGCTGATTTAATGTGTTTTTTCTGTATAGCCGCCACCCAGCGCCTTAATGATCTGCACGGCAGATTTAAAATGCTCGCCCTCCAATGTTGCCAAGCGAAAACGCTGTTGGTGTGCTTCCACGCGCGTCAGCATTAAGTCGGTGCGATCGTTAAGACCGGTACGATTGAGGCTGTCAGCAAGGCGTTCAGTTTCGGCGGCATCGGTAACGCTTTGTTGTTGCTCGGCAAGCCGCGCGTCGATTTCACGCCATCGGCTGAAGCTATCGGCTACTTCCTGCACCGCATGCAGCAGGCTGCCGTTATAGCGTTCCACGGCAGCGTCATAAACGGCTTCCTGATAGCTAAGATTGGCGCGCAAGCGGCCGCCTTCAAAGATCGGAAAGTCGATCGACGGGCCGACCGCATAGGCCAAACTGGAACCTTGGAGCAATACGTCGGTCATGCTGACACTGTGCAAGCCGGTGAAAGCGACCAGGTTAACGTCAGGATAGAAGGCGGTTTCTGCGATTTTGATTTCCTGGGCGGCGGCTTGCGCATGTAGCCGCGCGGCGGCGACGTCGGGCCGGTGTGACAGCAAACGCAACGGCAAATCCGCCGGTAACGCCAAGCGGCTCGAGAAAACACCGCGTTCGATCACAATACTGCGGCCCCAATCGGGGCCTTTTCCGGCGAGTGTGGCCAATAGGTTTTTGTGTAAATCAACGTCAGTACGTGCGCCGACTGCAATTTGTTGTGCCGCATTAAGTGCCATTTTTGCTTGCAGGAACGGCACGGCAGTCACCAAGCCGCTTGCCAGCCGCACTTGCTGTAGAGCTAACAACGCTTCCCGGTCGGCCACAATTTTTTCTGCGATAGCCTGTTTTTCGCAGGCCGCGACCAGATCGAAATAACTTGCCGCTACTGCTGAGGCCAGCAACAATTTAGCGTCTGCCAGTTCGGTTTCCACCGCAAGCGACTTACCGACAGCCGCTTCCAACGCCGCTTGGTCACGTCCCCAGAAATCCAAATGATAACGAAGCACCAGCGGGTTGATCAGTAATTGCCGAAAATGTTCCCCGGCAAGCTTGGCTTGAGTACTGTTGGCGGAGAAACGCTGGGCGCTGAAACTGACATTAGCATCGACCGTGGGATAAAGCTGGGCCGCTTGCGCATCGACCATGGTTTGGGATTGCCGTAAACGCGCGGTCGCCGCCTTAAAATTGGGATTATCAGCCAAGGCTATACTTATCAACCGGTTCAATGCCGGGGCTTTGAAGACTTCCCACCAGCTGGGTTGCGGCCATTGCCCATTAACAGCTGACGAGGGTGTCGCCAGCGTTTTCGTCATTTCCGGTATGGTCATCATTTCCGCACGTTGAGTTTTATCGCCAAACCATGCGCAACCGTTAAGTGTGGTCGTTATGCTAACCACGCTAAGCCAAAAGGCGAATATCCGGTATCGAAGACCTGGTTTCATCAAGGTTCCTCCACCAGTATTTCTTGCTCTTCACGCTGGAGCGCTTGGCGCAAAGTACGTTGGGCAGGCTGCTTGGTTGTGTTCGCAAACCAAACCAACATCGCCAAGCCCACAAAGATGCAACCTGCCATCCAAAATGCATCATTCATACCGTGAATTATCGCGTTGCGCCCAGCCAATTTGGCAAGCTTGGCGATTGCGCTCGATTCACTAAAGCCCGGTGCAATTAAGCTGTCCAAGGTTTGCTCAAAGCTTGCGTCGAATAGCGTGTGTGTTTCGACGAATCGAGTCATATGCACCGGTGCCCGTTGATAAAGCACAATGCCTTGCATCGTGATGCCCATAGCCCCGGCGGCGATGCGCATCAGGCTTGCGAGTTCCAATGCCCGCCATTGACGATCCTGCGGCAACCCATGCAGCACCAATGCGGTTAAGGGCACAAAAAAACTGCCCAAGCAAACACCTTCCAGTAATTTTGGCCAGAACAGTTGTGCAAAAGCATTCTGTCCATCAAACCCGCTTAACCAAAAATAGGTTGCCGCAAAGCCCAGACAATTAAGCGACACGAGCAAGCGGGCATCGAAGTGTTTGACGATTTCATGAAACACGCTCGCCATCGGTTTGGCGAAAATCGCCATCGGCAAAAATACCAAGCCCGCCAGTAATGATGAATACCCCAAGGACAGTTGCAATTGGACGATCAACATCGATAACAGGCCTTGAAACATCAGAAACCCCATGAACAGGATAATTACGCCAATGGTGAAATTGCGGTGTGCAAATAAACGGATGTCCAGAAAGGGTCGGCGCAAGCTTAGTTCCCAAATAACCCAATAAATCAGCGTCATGACAATGAAGACAACCAGGCCGTTAATATATAAAGAATTAGACCAGTCCCAGTCGTTGCCTTGGTTTAGCAAGGTCTGCACGCCAAAAAGTACCAGTGCAATCAACACAAAACCCACGCTATCAAAGCGGTGCCGGAGCCGTTTACTGCCACGCTGATAAAGTAATGCACCGACGATGCCGCCGATGGCTAGCGCTATCGGGATATTGAACCAAAATAGCCAGCGCCAACCGAGTGTGTCGGCGACCCAGCCCCCGATAGGCGGCCCAAAGGTGAACGGCGTTAAGGTAAACACGCTCCAAACGCCGATGCCGATGGATTTTTCGTTATCAGGATATTCTTTGATCAGCAGAGATTGTCCCAAAGGCAGCGTCAATCCCCCGGCAAAACCAAGCAGTATGCGCCCGGCCAAATAGCCGTAAAACGAAGTCACCGAGGCACAGATCAGCGACGCCAGTGCGAACACAAACAAGGCGGCAACAAACGGGCGATATTCACCCATTCGCCGCGATAACCAGCCGCCCACCGGAAAAGCGAGCGCCAGCCCGATCATGTAATCGGTCTGCGTCCAGGTGGCAAAGCTGGGCGGAATACCTAAACCTGCGGCGACTCGCGGCAGCATTGCGATATACGCTCCGGCATTGAATATTACCAACGCATGGCTCAGGCCCAAACAGAGGTTGAATAAAACAAAACGCCATCCTTGCAGCTGTTTTTCTTCGAAAATAGCCATTAGAGTTGAGTTTTCAGAGTCGACAAATTATTACTGCCGCCAGCCAAACTCAGTTAACCCTTGTTTTAAAAGGGGCAAACTCATTTTAGCTACCAGCTGTTTAAATGGTTCGCTATCCTCATTAAGTGAAACTTGTCCGGCATCCTCCGCAGTAAATGTCTCAGCGCGAGTCCGGGCAAGCACTTGCCGAGTGCGAGGATCGATTAACTTCATCAGCACTTGTACTGAAGTCTGTCCTGCAAAAATCCTATAGTTTCCGAATCCCAGTTCTAAAACCGCGTCGATACCCGCATGGTTTTTGTAATCTACATCCGTGACATTCTGTCCATACCAAGTCGAAATGGCGTTACGCCAATGATTTAACTCTGCATTGCGATCGGCATCGACCATGGGCAGGCGAGAATAATCGCGGCTCATAACGGCTTTAATGTTGTTCCCAGTCAATTGAGTTGCCGCTTGCTGCGCCAACATTTGTGTAGGCGTCCAGGCCTGTTCCGGCCCAGCCGCTATGGAGAGATTCGATGGGCCTCGGTCATCCTGGATAGTTAGGCCTTGTTCGCTCTCACTGACTAAACCGGCAACAGTGACGCCCCCAGCAGTCCGGTAGAGTTTTTGCGGCAATGAAAAATCCACTGACATATTCCGATAATGCCTGTACACCGGTATGCGTTCTTCAAGCGGATCGGGAATGATTTCCAGAGGTGGTGACTCGACCGGCACCACTAATATTGTGCTGAGCTTGCCAATTTCGGCAGCAGGCGGTTTGATTGAGGGCGCCCAGCAACCGCTTACCAGCAAGGCGAGTGTAAGGACAAGGCTTCGATTGATCAGGCAGGGAATAACTATCGACGAATAAACCGAAGCTTCCGCATTAACGGTATTTTTGGATAATGATTGCATCATTGCTCTCCTGTGGCGTTGCCTGAACCGCTCTGCACAAAAGTCGGCGATTCTTATTGCAAACAACTATAGGAACGTAGTTAATATAAGACAAACGATTTTTATTGGACTTTAATATTGATGAATCCGATACTAAAGCCATGGACATTGATCAAATCAGAACTTTTTTGAGTGTTGCCGCCAACGGTAGTTTTCTGGAAGCCGCCAATAGACTGTTTGTCACACAGTCGACAGTCAGTACACGTATCCAACGACTGGAAGCCTATTTGGGTGTTTTATTATTTGTGCGTAACCGTTCTGGTGCGACCTTAACATTGCCGGGGCGGCGTTTTTTGCGTCATGCCAAATCGTTGTTATTGACGCTGGATCAAGCAAGGCACGATATCGGTTTGCCAAGTCGCTATCGTGCCAGCATTACCATTGGTGCACGGATTGCGTTGTGGGAAGCATTGTTGCCGGAATGGATAGGTGTGATTCGCCAACAAGTGCCGGATATTTCAATACGTAGCGAAATCGGCTTTGAAGAGGATTTAATGCGTGGTTTGATGGAGGGCACGATGGATATAGGCATGATGTACACGCCGCAACACAGCCCCGGCCTGCAGGTTGAGCACTTATTCGATGAAACCTTGCTGTTGCTGACCACTCATCCCGAAAAAACCTGGCCCGATGATGATTACATTTATGTCGATTGGGGACCGGGGTTTTACGCTCAACACAGTAACAGTTACCCTAATCTGGAACGTCCTGCTCAAGTCGTTAACATCGGCTGGCTGGCGATACAGTTAATCCTCTGCAATGGCGGCTCCTGCTTTTTACCTATTCGCATCGCCGAATCGCTGATTAAAGCGCAAAAATTGTTTCCTGTGCCCGACAGTCCGCAATTCAAACTGCCCGCCTATATGGTGTCGCCGCGGGATAACGATTCGGTTATTTTGCAACAAGTTCTCGATAACTTAAGATCACTGGCCGCGCTTGAGCGGTATAAAAACTATCTTGATCGCTAGTGGGGCAGGGTGGTGTTGGCTCTTTAATGAGCCTAGAAAATCCTTATTGAATTAATTATACGAGTAGTTATCATGGCAGCTTATTAAGCTATCTTTTCATTTTTAATAACCAAAAAAATGTCAGTATCAGTAAAGTCTTTAACCTGAGTGAGGCTATGCCTTTATTGTGTAGGGTGGATAAGCAACGCGCATCCACCGCATTTGCCGGCTCGATTGACTGCAAAACTTGACTGCGTATTCATCCGGAATTGCTTGGTATCGCCAAGTCTCCAAATCCTAGCGAAATGATGTCATGGGCTTCAAAAGCCAAGTGATTTTGATGTCGATGGGTTTAGAGCGCAGGTATTTTTAACACCCAACTACTTGGATAAAGGCGTTTAGAAAGCATTTTTAGCGCCAATTTAAGCTACAATTGCCTTTTTAAAATATAAAAAAGGTTTCTTCGCATAATGGCGCGAGACAAAAGCACAGATGGGCAAGTGATTCCCAGCAAAAAAACATCACGTTCAAGTAGTTCTACTAATCAATCAAGCGAACTAACCAAAAAAGCCGTTACTAAAGAAACTCCCTGTGAATTTCATGGATATGTCGTTGCAATTGGTGCCTCTGCAGGCGGATTGGATGCTCTGGAGCGGTTCTTTGACGAACTAGCCGTTGATTCCGGGGCAGTTATTGTCGTGATTCAGCACTTGTCGCCTGATCACAAAAGCATGATGGACAATCTACTGGCGCGGCATACTACAATGCCGGTGCTAATGGCCGAAAATGGCTTGGAAATGCAAGCCAATCATGTGTATCTGATTCCTCCCGGCAAGAATATGACGGTCGCGGGTTCACAGCTACGGCTTGTTCCTAAAAATCCTCATGGACTGAGCCTACCCATTTGATTTATTTTTCAATTCGCTGGCTAAAGAATTCGGCAATCGCTGTATCGGCGTTATTTTGTCTGGCACAGGTTCTGACGGCACGCGGGGTGCGGTAGCAATCAACGATGCGGGTGGATTTTTACTCGCGCAAGATCCTGAATCCGCTAAATTTGACGGCATGCCGCGAAGCGTAATTGCGACGGGCTTGGTCGATGAAGTCATGCCACCAGAATCGCTGGCGAAACGCATTGTCGGTCATGTCAAAAACGTGATGGAAGTGTCAGCAAAAGACAAGGTTTTCGAATCAGTAGAACTGGACATCGATCCGATGGAAAGCATTCTGCATTTGGTTTATCAAATCGGCGGCATCAATTTTAAAGAATATAAACCTGCCACGGTGCAGCGGCGTATTGAGCGGCGCATGCAAATTCGCCATGTGCGCAATTTAACCGATTACCTGCGTTTGCTGGAAGGCGACAGGAGCGAAGTTCTGACGCTCAAGCGTGATACTTTGATCCCCGTTACCAGCTTTTTTCGCGACACTGAAGCCTTCGATTTGATGGAAAAAAGTGTCATCCCATCAATCATCGCAGAGCATCAGGAACAGCTGCCGATTCGAATTTGGATAGCCGGATGCTCGACAGGGGAAGAAGCTTATACCCTCTCAATTTTATTTGCTGAAGCCTTTGATAAACTCAAGCGGTGGCCGCAATTAAAAATCTTTGCTACGGATGTGGAGCAAACCCACATCGATATTGCCAGCGCCGGCGTCTATTCAGAAGCGATCGCCAACGAATTATCCCCTGAACGTTTAGAGCGTTTTTTCACGCATACCGGCAGCCAATTTGTCGTGAAAAATGAGATTCGCCAGAATATTGTCTTTGCCCGGCATAACATTCTTGAAGATCCTCCCTTTACGCGGATGAATCTGGTTACCTGCCGAAATGTCTTGATCTATTTTGATAATGATGCCCAAGAAAAGGCACTGCTGCGTTTCCAATACGCCCTGTTGCATAACGGTTATCTGTTATTGGGATCAAGTGAGTCATTGGGTAGCCGTCAGCGTGATTTCAGTGTGACCGATAGTAAAAACAAAATCTATCGTGTTTTAAGGCCTGTTTCCTTGCCGCTGGATCTGAACCGCGGCTCGCAGGGTGGGCGTGCTGCAACACGCAAAGCAACGACTTCCAGACACCATAATCACCATTTCAATTCCGATGCCGGAGTGATTGAATCCGGCCAGGCTATTTTGCTGAAAAGTTATGCTCCGCCGGCACTGCTGGTCAATGAAGACCGGCATCTAGTGCATGTCTATGGTGATGCGCAACGCTTCATGCAAATCCCCACAGGTACGGTCAGCCTGGAGGTTTCTAAATTACTGATTGGCAAGTTGGCGCCGGTCGCTGTTGCCCTGTTTCACAAAGCCATCAAAGAAAACGTGCAATTCCGGTCTGAAGTGATTATGACCGATCCGAGTAAAGGGCTCACTGAACATGTTCGATTGACGGTACGTCCTGTAAAGATTGATCCTGGGCAAGAACGTTTTTTCCTGCTGTCGTTTGATGTGGAGTTACTTTCCGAAACCAATCGTCTGGGCACAGATGTGATTGATGTATCGGAAGTTGCCAATGAGCGTATTCAAAATCTGGAGCGCGAACTTGCCGTCATGCGTGATAGTTTGCAGGCAACCATTGAAGAGCTGGAAACTTCAAATGAGGAATTACAGGCCACCAATGAAGAACTGATGGCGTCCAACGAAGAACTGCAAAGCACCAATGAAGAATTGCAGTCTGTGAATGAAGAGCTTTACACCGTTAATGCTGAAAACCAGGAAAAGATTGAAATTCTCAATCGCGTCAATTCCGATCTCGACAATATGACCCGCGCCGCATTAATTCCTACGGTATTTGTCGATGCGGAACTAAACCTTACTCGATTTACTCCTGAAGCAGCCAATATTTTTCGCTTCAGAGAAGGAGATATTAGTCGTCCGATTGACGATTTTGCCCACGGCATGGATTATCCTGATTTTATGTCTGATCTGCGCCGCACGGTGAATACTGCAAAGGTTATAGAGCGAGAAGTAAAAGCATTGGACTCCACTAATTGGTATTTGGTACGTATTCTGCCTTACATCGACAAGCCACGAAATATCAGTGGTGCCGTTATGACGTTTTTCGACATCACCATGTTGAAAGACGTACAGCGTTTGCAGAGCATTATGGATTCTTTGCCAGAGCATATTGCTGTTCTTGATCCTGAGGGTCAAATTACCTTGGTCAACCAGGCATGGCGAACGTTTGCCGAGAACAACGGTGATCGTGGTTTGGGGGCCAGTGGTATCGGTTCTAATTATTTTGATGTTTGCCGTGTTGAAGGCGGCCCCGATGCCCAGGTTGCCAATCAGGTTAGTGATGGTCTTCGCAAAGTATTGCATAACGAACTCCCGACTTTTTCAATCAAATATCCTTGTCATTCGCAGACCGAGCAACGCTGGTTTTTAATGCATGCCGCACCGGTGCATCATGCAGCCGGTGGAGTCGTGGTGAGCCATGTGAATATTACCAATTGGGTTGAAGGGGATTTTAAATGAATGACATGCCTAACAAACCAAGAAAAACTTATTCGTCCGATGAACAAATTCGCAGAGCTGCACTGGAAGCCCTGCGCAGAGGGGATTTTGATTTTGCGCTCAAGGCGGTAGAGCGAGGTGAAGCAAGCATTCCGGAAATGGTTGAAGACCTGAAGATTTATCAGGCCGAGCTTGAAGTGCAAAATGAAGAGTTAAGACAAGCTCAGCTTAGAAGCGATCTGGCAATTCAAAGATTTACTGTAACTATTCAGCGTCAATTCGCGTGGCAACAGTTACGTCATAAAATCTGGCAGCTTGCCGTCGAAAAGGAGATTTAACGCCTGAGTGGCCGAAACATTGTTTTTCCGACAAGTAGACAGATAACTGCGGACACGGCAAA
>JAUYMX010000202.1 GCA_030699345.1 Methylococcaceae bacterium | reverse complement strand
GGCAATAACAGGATTACAAAACGTGCATCTCGATTTAGGCCATGTCGGCATATACCGTGCTCTATCAAGGCAGGCCGGACTATCCGATGCACAAGAAGCCGCATTGTTTGATGTCTTGCAACGCAAGGCCCGACCTGAATTGCAAGAACTACTAGACGGATTCAATCTTGATAGCAGCATTAAAAATATGCTCTTAAAATTACCGGAACTCAACGGTGGCAAAGACATTCTGGCCAAAGCTATCGACTTATTCGCATCGGCAAATCAACATGTTAAGCAAGCATTGGCGGAACTAAACGCTATTGCGGACAGCTTAACCAAGACATTTCCGCACTTAGCAGTTAGTTTCGATTTGTCAGAACTAAGAGGCTATCACTATCATACTGGAGTGGTTTTCGCTGCCTTTGTTCCTTCTGTTGGTCGTGAAATTGCTCGGGGTGGGCGCTATGATAATATTGGTGCTGTATTCGGTCGTTCACGTCCTGCGACCGGTTTTAGCGCCGACTTAAAACTATTGGCAACATTAAGCAAAACAACTTTCAGTGCAAAGCAAGCAACCTTAATTTTTGCCCCGGCACTAAACGACCCTGAATTGACCGAAACTATCAGGGCATTACGTGCCAACGGCCAAGCCGTGGTTCAACAGTTACCAGGTCAAATCGGCGGCGCCCAAGAGTTGGGGTGCTCTTCCATTTTAGAGCAAGATAATCAACACTGGGTCGTTAAGCCCCTATCCACAATAACTACTCCATGCGTTGCATAAGTACTATGTTCAACGTGTTGCTTTTGCATTCAACAATCCTCGGCAATTGCTTCATGCATTGCCCTACATCCGTAAAGTCGTAAATTTGGAATAATCATGGGAAAAAATGTCGTTGTCATCGGCACTCAATGGGGTGACGAAGGAAAAGGTAAGTTAGTAGATTTGCTCACCGAGCAAGCGCAGGCAGTTATACGCTTTCAAGGCGGCCATAATGCCGGCCACACCTTGGTAATAGGCGGCGTCAAAACCGTTTTACACCTTATTCCATCAGGTATCCTCAGAGAAGGAGTGCAATGCATGATCGGTAATGGCGTTGTGTTATCGCCCGCCGCATTGCTGGAAGAAATCGAGATACTGGAAAAGGCCGGAATTTCCGTTCGCGAACGTCTGTTAATTAGCGAAGCCTGCACCTTAATTTTGCCTGTTCACATCGCTATCGATCAAGCCCGAGAAAAGGCTCGTGGCAGCAAGGCTATCGGTACCACTGGCCGCGGCATAGGGCCAGCTTATGAAGACAAAGCAGCTCGCCGAGGTTTACGCGCAGGCGACTTGCTCAATCCAGCTACTTTTGCCGAAAAACTCAAAGAGTTGGTCGATTACCATAACTTCATGTTGACCCAGTATTACCATGTCGATGCTGTCGATTATCAGCAAACACTGGACGAAGCGTTAAAGTTTGCCGAGCAGATCAAACCGATGCTGACCGATGTCAGCGAGGAACTTTATCGACTGCAAGCGGCTGGCCACAATCTATTACTGGAAGGCGCGCAGGGCGCATTATTAGACATAGATCATGGCACCTTTCCTTATGTCACATCCTCAAGCACAACTGCAGGTGGTGCCGCCACAGGATCAGGACTTGGCCCACTTGATCTTGACTATGTATTGGGCATAACTAAAGCCTATTCAACACGCGTCGGCAATGGCCCCTTCCCTACCGAATTGCATGATGAAAACGGTGAGCACCTAGGTATCAAAGGCCATGAATTTGGCGCTACTACTGGTCGTAAAAGACGTTGCGGCTGGTTTGATGCCGTCGCGATGCGTAAATCGGCGCAAATCAATAGCTTAAGCGGCATTTGCTTAACCAAGCTTGACGTACTGGACGGCCTGGAAAAAATCGGTATTTGCACCGCCTATCGACTTAACGGCAAAGTCACTGAAACTGCGCCTTTAGGTGCAGACCAATACCAAGGCTGTGAAGCGATTATTGAGGAATTGCCTGGTTGGTCTGGCACAACAGCGGGCATTACCGATTTTAATGCGCTCCCTGACAACGCTAAAACCTACATCAAAAGAATCGAAGAACTGGTGGGGGTCAAGATTGCTATTTTGTCTACTGGACCTGACCGAGATGAAACCATAATTTTGGAACATCCTTTTGCTTAAAGCAGCAACGCGCATTCCCCAACAGGCAATTATCCTAAGGCAGATTTAATATGGCAGAAACAGTAGACGAATTAACGGTAACTTACGAAGATGGCGGTATTGAAACCGTTAAGGAACTGGATAAAAAAGTGCTGACTAAAGGCGCTTGGGCGACGGTAATGTATCGTTACCAAGACTGGGATCGGGCCAAAGAGCAATATGGCCCAGATAAATACACTATTCGCCGCTACCAAAAGCGCAATGGCGAATATCAGCAAAAATCAAAATTTAATATTTCCAGCAAAGA
>JAUYMX010000074.1 GCA_030699345.1 Methylococcaceae bacterium | reverse complement strand
GGAGATTTAGGTGAAACGCTGTTGCCTGAAGACCGTTATGCCAAAATGCGTAATGTGTGGTTTTTACCCAGTGTTCCCACATTAATCAACTGGCTGGCGCGATGTGGCTTTAATAATATCCGGGTGGTTGACGTTACGGTAACCAGTACCGAAGAACAGCGCAGTACGGAATGGATGCCGTTTCATTCGCTTAAAAATTTTCTTAATTCAGATGATTTAGACCTGACTTGCGAAGGCTTGCCTGCGCCCAAACGGGCTATTGTTATTGCCAATGCGCCGTAATGATATTCGCTTTAAGCAGGTTGTTCAGGCTTTAGCCAACGCGGCATTAACCAACCAAACACCAATGCTATAGCCAGGATAGCAAGAACAATTATCGATAAGTTACTCATGGATGCCGAAGTGCCTGGCGTAACCAATGCCACTGTCAGCGGAATATGTAACGCACCTATTTCTGGAGCAATTTTAAGTTCGTTGTCATCAATATACAGCACAACTTGGTAGTGCCCAGGTGCGGGGAAGTTTACATTCGCGGTAAGTACGCCTTGTTTGGGTACCGTAGGCGGTGTTTCTAATATGACGTTGGTATTGCTATCCAGCACCTTAATAGTGACCGGTTTACGGCGCACATCTCGATCCAGCAAATCGATGCTGATTTGTGTCGAGCCAACGGCTGGCAGCTCTTCGCATAAAGCCGTTAATAAAGCACTCTCATTTTTAGGTTGCTGTAAATCGCCTTGATAAGCGGCAAAGTTAGCAATGTAATAATCGTTGCTTTGCATGCAGCCGTACATATCCATTTTTCCACCGGCACCGGTGCGTTTCGCTAACGGCACTGACGCAGTTGCTATGGACGAAACCATCAGCAAAAACAATATTTTTACCAGCATATTTATTGAGGTCATAAGAGCGACTCCTGCCGAAGCTTAAGGTTTAATTGTGAATCTACTGATGCCGCTGACGACTAGGCCGTCTTCTGTTACAACACGGTAGCGCACAATATAATTGCCAGGTGTTAGCGGCTTGGTGGTTGCGCTTAATTCACTGCGATCATCAATGGTTAATTGCAAGTCGGCGTTATCAACTCGTG
>JAUYMX010000073.1 GCA_030699345.1 Methylococcaceae bacterium | reverse complement strand
GCCGGATTCAAAATCCGGTGATGGTGACATCGTGCCGGTTCGATTCCGGCCCTCGGTACCATTTATAGGTCCGAGTATGTGCAAAGAGAATTAAAAACCCGCAAGTCTTCTGGCTTCGCGGGTTTTTTATTGCCTATTGTTATGCGATAAGGTGTGGCAAGATTCAGTAATATTCGACATTTTATGCAGTAACTTTTACAGTAACTCTAAAGCAGTAACAAAAAGTTACTGCAAAATTACTGTATCGGAGTTACTGCAATGGCTGAGAAATTACTTGTAGACCCCACATTAAAGAACGCCAAACCTGTGGAGATAAGGACAAACGACTTAATGATGGTGGTGGTGGCCTGTATCTGCTAATCAAAACCAACGGGGCTAAGTGGTGGCGATTCGATTATTCGTTTGCTGGTAAACGTAAAACGTTATCATTAGGTGTCTATCCAAAAACAACGTTAATAGACGCAAGGCGAAAAGCAACCGAGACTAAAAACAAAGTTGCCAACGGCATTGACCCAAGCGACACCCGCAAAGAAAAAAAGTCCAATGACAAATTAGCTGTTGAAAACAAAAACCGTCTTAATGCTGGCCTACCTATCATCAACAGCTTTGAGCATGTCACTCGTGATTGGCTGGCTTCAGTTGCCCACCTTGTCAGAGATATAACCCAGAAAAAGAAAATCAAACGCTTTGAGCAATATGTATTCCCTGCCATTGGTGGCATGGCTATCAGAGAGCTCAATTCACCGCATATTCAAAGCCTGATTAAGCCTATCGTTGCTCAAAATAAATTAGAGACAGCACACCGGGTACGTGGTGACATCGCTTGTGTGTTTAGTTACGCAATAGCGCATGGTCTGGCTATCAATGATCCAGCGCAAGCAATAGCAAAACAAATACCCGCCCAAAATGTAAAACATCATGCGGCAATAATTGACCCCAAAGACGTTGCCCAGTTATTGCGGGATATTTTCAACTATCAAGGCACCTTCGTTGTGCAATGCGCGCTGAAGTTGTCACCGTTTCTATTTCAACGCCCTGGCGAGATTAGACAAATGGAATGGAAGGACATACACCTGGACGCTAAAGAATGGCGTTATCTAGTCACCAAGAAAGATATTCAGCACATTGTGCCGCTATCGACTCAGGCCGTCGACATCCTCAAAGAGATCCACCCGCTAACCGGTACCGGGCGCTATGTATTCCCGTCGAGCCGTGGCGATGGTCGCCCTATGTCAGACGGCACAACAAGAACAGCACTCAAGGCGCTAGGCTACGACAAAGAGGTAATGACCGCCCACGGGTTCAGGACTACAGCCAGCACACTATTAAACGAACAAGGATGGACACCGGACGCAATCGAGCGGCAATTGTCACACATGGAACAGAACGAGATTAGAGCCGCCTATAACCGGGCGCAATACTTAGACGAACGAAGAAAGATGATGCAAAGCTGGGCTGATTGAGGGTGTAAAACTTTCCGTGTAAACCGCCATTAAAAAACTTCTGTTAGTCGGTCTTGGTACAGAATCATAAACTGATTCAGCGCTGGCTTCCAATCGCGAATCGGCATGGTCCATTTCTTGGCCGCTTGCTCAATGGC
>JAUYMX010000068.1 GCA_030699345.1 Methylococcaceae bacterium | reverse complement strand
TGCCGATAGTTTCGGTCGGCGCCACGCTAGGAATACTGTTTCTTTATACTGATCCTTACCCGATACAAGCTGATTCGCGCCTGGCTATGCTGCGGCAAGTCGGCGACATGCTGGCATTGGCGCTCTTACAGGAGCAAGCCAAGTTATCATTAGAAGCTGCTCGCGATGCCGCCGAACAAGCGACCAAGACCAAAGCTGAATTTTTAGCGAACATGAGCCATGAAATCCGCACACCTATGAATGGCGTGTTGGGTATGCTGGATATTCTGAAAGATACCGACATGAGCCATGAGCAAGAGGATCTAGTAGCCACCGCTGCCAATTCTGCCGAATCTTTGTTAACCATCATTAACGACATTCTGGACTTTTCTAAACTGGAGGCAGGCAAGTTCGAGTTAGAAAATATTGAGTTCAATCTGCATTTACTAGTAGAAGAGGTTTGCACCTTAATGTCTGGCCGTGCGCATAGTAAAGATTTAGAGCTGAACTGCTTTTTACACCCCAGCCTGTCGCCGTATTGGCATGGCGACCCCACCCGCATACGGCAAGTTCTGACTAATTTAATCGGCAATGCCATCAAATTTACCGAACACGGCGAAGTGTCGGTAAAAGTGCTTTGCCAAGAGCTGGCCAACGATAAACGTTTATTGCGTTTTGAAGTTAAAGACACCGGCATCGGCATGAGCCCAGAAGGCCAGGCGCGTTTATTTCAACCCTTCACCCAAGCCGACAGCTCAACTGCCCGCCGCTTTGGAGGCACTGGCTTAGGCCTGTCAATTTGCAAAAATCTAGTCAACATGATGGACGGCGCTATCGGCCTGGAAAGCGCCATAGGCCAAGGCACCTGTTTCTGGTTTACGCTGCCGCTGCAGCCCACCATCAGCACAGAGCCCCGCCCAGCCGCTGATCTTTCAGGAAAACGCGCACTCATTGTCGATGACAATGCCACCAACCGGAAAATTTTGCGCCATTATCTACAGCACTGGGGAGTAATCGTTAACGAAGTGGATAATGCAGCCGATGCCTTAACAGCACTGGAAACTGCAGCAAAAATCGGCGAAAACGTTGATATTTTATTATCAGATTTACATATGCCTGAAATGGACGGTTTTGCGCTAGCTCGAGCCATCACCAATAACCCCATCATTTCAGCAACGCCCCGCTTATTGCTATCATCAGGAGGCCTAGGTTTTGAAGCAGATCGGCTGGCACTGGGCTTTGCCCAATGCTTGTTAAAACCAGTCCGGCAAACACAGTTATTTGACGCCATCATTAACGCCTTGCAGACGCCGGTCACCCAAGTGATTACCGTTGCTAAAACGTCTACAGCTCAGCCTGATTACAGAAATAAACGTATTCTGGTTGCCGAAGACAACAAGGTTAATCAAAAAGTTATACAGGCGATGTTGGGCAAATTTAACTGTATTCCGGATTTAGCTGAAAATGGTCAAGAGGCTTTAGATTTACTCGCGCACCACCACTACGATTTGGTATTAATGGACTGCCAAATGCCGGTAATGGATGGCTATGAAGCTGCGCGCAAGCTACGCAGCCTAGAGTTAACACATAAGACTAACCGCATACCCGTAATCGCCTTAACAGCGCATGCCGCCAGCGGTGAACGCGAAAAATGCTTAGCTGCGGGCATGGATGATTTCCTCACTAAACCTATCTCAAGACCCAAATTGGCCATTTCTCTAGCGCACTGGCTGGACGAATCCAGCCAGGCTGAGATAATAGAGCCAGACAACCGCATCGCTAATAACCAAAGCCATCTGGACGTATGGAACCAAGCCGCTGCGCTTAAACAGTTAGATGAAGATCAGGAGCTACTTAACGATATGATCGACTTATTTTTGAAAGAAGCTCCCGCCAGAATACTTGATCTTGAAAATGCTCTTGCACAGGATAATCTTATCGCGCTAGCGGATGCCAGCCATGCCCTTAAAGGCATGGCTGGACATTTTTGTGCTGACTTGCTACAATCCAAAGCTGCCAGTCTGGAACACAGCGCGCGCCAGGGTGATCCTGCTGACTTTCAACAAATGACCACACAAGTTGTAAACGCAGCGCTTAGCTTAATCAGCATCCTGCAACAATCACAAGGCCCCCACCTATGAGCAACGAATTCAACTTTCATGAACTTAAAGCCGCCGAGCGCTTGCCGTCACCCTCAGGGACAGCGTTAGCCATCATGCAGCTAGTACAAAAAGAAGATGCTTCGATACAAAAAGTAGCCGAGCTGGTAAAGGTCGATCCCGCCTTAAGCGGACGCATCATCAGTTTCGCCAATTCGGCAGCCTTTGGTGCCCGACGGCCAATAGCC
>JAUYMX010000067.1 GCA_030699345.1 Methylococcaceae bacterium | reverse complement strand
CTTGCGAAAGGCCACTGCTTTGCCAGGCAGTGATGTGGCTAAGCCAATGGACTGATAATGTCATGATCTATCCTCTTCAAAAAATGTAGAGGATGACGTTTTTTTTCGGTCAGAAAATACGGTTTTAACGGACGATTACAGATTATTGCCCCTTTGCAGGTGAAAACCGTCTGTTACTTTGCCGGCGTAGGTAACACCTTGCCACCTTTTTCGTCGCATTCTTTTTTAGTCACGGTGTTTACGCCTTGGCCTTTACAGGCATTTAGACCGTTGCATGCGCTGGTGGCAGATTGACCTTTGCAAGCGTTGATACCGCCGCAATTAACCTTTGCTTCTTGCGTAGCGCCTTGCTCTGCAGCCATTGCTGATCCGGATATAAATAAAGCTGCTGCCGCAGTAGCCAATATCAAACCGGATGTGTTTTTTGAAGTAGACATAAATTTCCTTAAGTTTTTGATTTGTTGATTTAATGTAACAATTCAGCGTTGTTAAGCAACATTCTGATGTAGGGGCGAATTCATTCGCCCAGTGGGACAATATCGAAGCCCATGAGGCGAATAAATTCGCCCCTACATTGGATTCGATGAATGGTTCCGATTTAATTACCTAGCGGTTGAAAGCAGAACCAAGCGTTTTCGCTCAGCTGACGAACAGTTAGTCGTTAGCCTGCAGCATTCCTTACAACTTTTTCTCTGACTGGTCTTCTAGCTGCTCGGTAAAACGATGAGCCGCTTTGCTGATGAACTTGGACTGGGTCTGGAAATTTCGGCAGCGGCTACACATCAGTACATGCAAGCCGACAGCGAACCGCTCGGATAAAGTCGATTCGTTGTCTAATTCTTTGGAAATAAGCAATGTGATGTCTCGACAGTTACGCATGGTGGTTTTCCTTTGTTGGTTTTGGATTATTGAACCAGCGAATTTCCAAACATTCACGCAGCCGTAGCCGTGCTCGATGCATGGTGACCCAGTAATTGGCAGTGCTCAGTCCGGTTTCACGGCACACTTCATCAGCGTCCAGGCCGACCAGTTCGCGCAGCATAAACACCTTGGCCATTTGCGGCGGCAGGTTGTCCTGGCAGGTCTCGTAGATTATCCAGAACTCCTGTTGCTTGAGTGCGGCTTCCGGGTCGTTCCAAGCGCTGGGTCCGCTATGCCATTCGCCGTTGCTGGTAAAAAAATCGTCTTCGTCTACTGCACTTTTGTCGGCATCGATTTGATCTAATTCCGGCGTGACGACTTCGCGGACGCTACGTCGCCAGTGGTCGGCAATTTTGTGCTTCAAAATGCCGATCAACCAACTGCGCAGGCTGGCCTTGCCTTCAAAGTTCGACGCAGCTTGCCAAGCCGCCAACAAGGTTTCCTGTACCGCATCGTCTGCCAATTCGTGGTCGCGCAATTGTAATAGCGCGTAACGGAACAGCACGGGGCGATGCTCGGCCAAAACTTGTTCGCTCAATCGCTGTTCGGCGATATTTTTAGTCATTAAATGCCTCGGGTGTTTCTAATTAAAAGTAGGGGCAGTGTAATAGATTACCGCGCTACAAATAGCTGCACATGGCAGAGTCAACAACCAAGATAAGGCAATTGAGGCCATCACACCCGAATTGGCCTTGCCGCTGACCAAGCCGATACCAAACAAAGAGCCGACCGAGACATGGGTGGTTGACACCGGTATGCCGAATTTACTGGCAAAAATCACCAGCAGCGCCGTCACCAGATTGGCCGACAGCCCTTGGCTTTCAGTGATTGAGGTAATTTTAAGACTCATGGTATCAGCCACTCGTCGGGAGTTGAGCGCACCACCCAGCAACATAGCCAAGGCTACGGTAATGATGATCCATTGGCTATCATAGCCGGGAGCCAGTAATAATAAAGCGGCTATTTTCGGGGTATCGTTGAGTCCCCGTGCAAAGCAAACAGCCCCAGCACTGCAAACATGCAGGCTGTCACGCAAGCGGCCAAACTCAATACCAAAAATCACGCGGGCTTGTCGCTCGGCACAGGCGGTTTGCTGATCGATGCTCAGTACCGAATCGTTGGATAATGTCATATTGGCGTTGCCTGCTAGCGCAAAAAGTGTCGGCGGTTTCCACGCATAAACACATGGCATCATCAATGCCCCGATGGCGAGGCCACATAGTAAATGCTCGGTACAATAACCCTGCCGACAGCAACGCCACAAAGGGGCTTAACAGCAAAGGCAGCACAAAGTTATTCAGCAAAGGTGACAAATTAATGTTGCCCGATGTCGCAAGCAAAGTACTACCAGACATGGCACCCAATAAGGCATGCGTCGTGGAAATTGGAAAGCCGAAACGTGTTGCTAAAATCACCGTCATTCCCGCACCACCCGCAACAGCAATCATGAACGGCAAGGTATGAATCAGCTCATCGGGTGCCAGGCCTTTGCCGGAAAATTTGACCAGTAACGTCTGGGCTAAAAACAATGCCGCAATCGAACCAGCAAAGGTTGTCAGTGTCGCCCAAGCCAGAGCCAACCGGTAATTGAGAGTGCCGCTGCCAAACAAACTTGCGACACCCTTAAAATTGTCATTGGCACCGTTGGCATAAGCCAGAAAGCAAACGCTAAGGAATAAAAAGCTTGTGAGCATGGGAGAACTCCCCTGTCGAATCGTCAAAATGATTATAAGTCGTCAAAAGAGCATAAAACCTTACTTGGTGTTTAGGGAAGCGCTGAACAAATCGATTTCGCTCATGGTTCGACAAGCTCTCAAGAAACAGCTTTTTTATGCCTATAAAATCAACTGTTTACAAGTGGGCAATAAAATTAAAAATCGCCTCAAACAGCGTCTGTTTTATGGTAACGCCATGCCGCCGAAAAGGGGCTTGCTTTGCTCACCACGAACGGAACTCCTTGATTTTTAAGACACCGTTCGCATTTATGCCCTCTGGGTACTGAGTTTATCGAAGTGCAGGGTTTTTCGAGGTTGCCTATTTTTGACGACTAGGCAAGACATAGTAGGTGCGGATTTATCCGCATAGTGCGAATGAATTCGCACCTACAGCCTCTCAAGAAACAGCTTTTTGATGCTTATAAAATCAACTATTTACAAACGGGCAATAATTTTAAAAATCGCCTTAAACAGCGTCTGTTTCTTGATGACGCCATTCCGCCGAAGGGGGGGGACTTTGCTCACCATAAACAAAATCAATAAGTTACCGTTCATCCTGAGCTGTGAGCTTGTCGAACAGTCGAAGGATTTAATCAGTACTTCTATGGCTATTGATATTGCCGAGGGTCACTTTAGCTAAAAATTTTCGCTTGAGTTGTTGAATACGCTTTAAATGCTAATCGCCTGCTGCAAACAATGCCGCCATGTTAGTATTCTTAATCATATACAAAACATTTTAACCCGATGAAAACGATGCCAGTAAATAGGGTCAAATTTTCATAAAACAGCATTCCAGATGATAACTAAAGACAATTTAAAAGCCCTGTTACTAAGCTTAAGTTTTGAAGAAAATGGCAACCAATACAGCAAGCAATTTCCTAATCAAGGCGCTCATTTAAAAGTTGATTTCGATAAAAACTTACTTGTTTACCCAGAAGACCAAGGCTTAAAAATTTACGAACGGCAAACCTGTAATTTTTCGGCAAATGAAAATTTCGTGGTATTCGAGTGTGTGCATCTGCTGTTGGACAAAGGCTACAAACCCGAACTGATGGGGATACTCAAAAATTTCATACTATTGCCCCTTTGGAGTAAAGAAAATGAAACTCAAACATTTTGAACACTGCAATGTTTACCGTTTTTTGCTGACGTTTGAAAATGGCGAAGTCAAAGAGGCTGATCTAGCCGATTTGATCGGTCATCATGTCTCGTTGGAGGCTTTAAATACTGCCCGTATAGACAGACCCTGAGTGGGGATGCCTGGAATTTACGGCGGCAATGTTGATATAGAACCTAAAACCTTATACAGGTTTGCAACTGCCGAGAATTATAAAGAGGTTGCATAATGAAAGAAGAATATGATTTTTCCAACGCCGAACAAGGTAAGTTTTATGTGCCCGTTGAAGATATTGAATTTCCAATTTATTTAGATAAAGACATTGTTCAATATTTGAATGAAAAATGCCTGAATAAACAGGAAAGCTTGCAAACCCTAATGAATGACTTGTTACGCAAAGACATTGAAATAGCTAAACGGGTGACTTTGTAGAATTAGTGTGCGAGGCAGCCGCCAGTAAAAACCAGCCATCTTGAAACAGTATTTAAAAAGTCAGTGGAGAAACCCCATGTTACAAGAACAACTGATCGAAGAAATAAAACAAATCCCGAATGAAAAACTGGCAGAAATTTATGACTTAATTCATTACTTCAGGCTCGGTTTAACCCAGGAAAACCAGATAAAAACTATCCATCAGCGGCCTATTGGCTTGGCTAAAGGACAGGTTGAGGTTCCAGCTAGTTTTTTTGAACCCTTGCCAGACGACGTATTGGATGCGTTTGAGGGAAGGCAATGAAAGTCTTGTTGGATACCTGCGCTTTTTTATGGCTCACAACAGACGCACCAGAACTCAGTGATAAAGCCAAAGCTCTTTTTCAGAATACCGACAATAGTGTTTACTTGAGCAGCGTTTCAGTATGGGAAATCATCGTTAAACATCAGCTTGGAAAACTGCCTTTGCCCAGTTCTGCAGAGGATTTTATTAAACAGCAGTGTGAAAAGCATTTTATTGACTACTTAGCTCTTGATGAAAAAGCTGTATTTCAGTTAAGTCGCCTGCCTAATTATCACCGTGACCCTTTCGATAGAATGCTTGTTTGCCAGGCAATCGCAAACGATTTGACCGTTTTGACATCGGATAAATTGATTATTCAGTATCCAGTTTCCAGTGTGTGGTAAATAAAAATACATTATTTAGAGATTCATGTGCGTAAAACGCACCCTTGATTTATAGAGTAATTACAGGGCTAACGAATTTAACCTGTCACTCCCACAGAAAATTCCTAATGCTGAACAGTGACAACAATTTTTACCTCGACATGATGCTCCACACGATCATCGAGCAACGGAATTTTACCGTTATGTTGTTCCGCGCCATCCAGAATCATGCTTGAGCCATTTTGTTCGCCGGTCGTTTGCGAGACGGCGATATGGTAAGTCGTGTCTTTAAAGCGATAACGCATTTTGAAAGTCGGCCAATGTTCAGGTAAGCACGGTTCGATTCGTAAGGTGTCGCCCTCGCGATTAATCCCCAGTAGCGATTCAGTGATAAGCCGGTACATCCAACCGGCAGAGCCGGTGTACCAAGTCCAGCCGCCGCGGCCGGTGTGTGGGGCGACGGCGTAGACGTCGGCAGCGACGACATAAGGTTCCACTTTGTAGATGGCGATACTTTCCGGTGATTTGCCGTGGTTGACCGGGTTGATCATGGTCATCAATTCCCAGGCTTTGGCGTTGTCGCCTTGGCGTGCAAAGGCCATGGTGGCCCATATTGCCGCATGGGTATATTGGCCGCCGTTTTCCCTTACGCCCGGCACGTAACCTTTGATATAACCGGGGTCTAGGCTTGAGGTATTAAAAGGCGGGTCGAGTAACTGCACCAAGCCATGGTCGCGGCGGACCAGATGGTCATTCAGCGATTGCATCGCTTTGGCGGTGCGCTCAGCTGAACCTACCCCGGAGAGTACCGACCAGCTTTGGGCAATCGAATCGATTTGGCATTCTTGATTACTCTTGGATCCAAGCGGCGTGCCGTCATCAAAGTAAGCGCGGCGATACCAGTCGCCATCCCAACCGTGTTGCTCAAGATTGTTACTCAGCTGATAACGCTCGGCGTGGCAACGTTCAGAAAAATCAACATCACCACGTATGCGTGCAAGTTCGGCAAATTGACTGAGCACTTCACAAAGGAAAAAGCCCAGCCAAATACTTTCGCCTTTACCGCCCATGCCCACTAAGTTCATGCCGTCGTTCCAGTCGCCGGTGCCCATTAACGGTAGGCCGTGCTCACCAAAGTTAAGGCCGTTGAGAATAGCCCGCACGCAGTGATCGTAAAGGCTGGCGATTTCTTCGGAGCGTCTGGGCAGGTCATAGTAAGAGTCTTCTTCGGCATTGACGGGGCGTCCTTCTATAAAAGAGGTCTGTTCGTCTAATACCGTAAAGTCGCCGGTGCTCTGAATGTATCGACAGGTCACTAAAGGTAACCACAGATAATCATCCGAGCAATGCGTTCTTACCCCGCGATCTGACGGCGGATGCCACCAATGCTGCACATCGCCTTCGGTAAATTGGTGACTGGCGGCTAATAATAATTGCTCGCGTACTCGATGCGGTTCGGCATGGATCAACGCCATGACGTCCTGCAACTGATCGCGAAAGCCAAAAGCGCCACCGGATTGATAATATCCGCTACGTCCCCAGACACGGCAGGACAGCGTTTGATACAACAGCCAGCCGTTGCTCAGCATATTGATGCTTGGATCGGGCGTTTCTACCTGAACCGCTCCCAATGTTTTCGACCAATATTGCTGCGCTAATCTAAGCGCGTCTAACGCCGCGCTCGTGCCATGGAAGCGCTGCACTAAGGTGTTGGCATCGTTACTATCTCGTCCCAAGCCCAACTTGAAGATAACCTCGCGTTCTTGCCCTGAGCCCAGTTCAAACGCTACCTGTAGCGCAGCGCATGGATCTAAAGCTGCGCCGACGTTGCCGGAAAGATAGGAACGATTCATCGCGGCCGGTCTGCTCAGTGTGCCGTTGCGGCCGATAAACTCGGTACGGTCACCACTTTTGGTGCGGGTGACATCGTCGACATCAAAAAATGCCACGCGATCGGCAAACTCGGTGTTGTAAGGGTTTGAGGCGAATAATGCACCGCCAGGCACGGGGCAATCGGTAACTACGTAGGGCGTGGTTTTTGGTCGTAAATCGCCCAGCACCCATTCCACATAGCCGGTTGCTGAGAGTTTACGATGTCGGCCAGACTGATTGCGGATTTTAAGTACCGAGAATTTAACCGATGCGTCGATAGCGACATAAACCGTCAGTTCCGAGTGTATGCCGTCTTCGTTATGCTCAAAAACACTGTAACCAAAACCATGCCGACTGATGTAACCACCGGTGCCGGGGCAAGGCAGCGGTGTCGGTGACCAAAGGTGACCGCTTTCTTCATCACGAATATAAAGTGCTTCGCCGCTGGCATCGCTGACCGGATCGTTATGCCAGGGAGTGAGGCGGAACTCATGGGCGTTTTCACCCCAAGTGTAAGATTGGCCGCTCTCGGAAATGATGGTGCCAAAGTGCGGATTAGCTAATACGTTTACCCACGGTGCCGGTGTTTTGTGGCCGGGTGCCGGGGTGATAACGTATTCGCGACCATCGGCGGTAAAGCCTCCCAAGCCGTTAAATAGAATCAAGTCACCGCGCGGTAATTCGCTAGTAACCAAGGGCGCAGGCAGATGGCTACGGGTCGGCTTGAAGCGCGGTACTCTGACTTCCATTGGGTCGCGGCGATTGATTTGTTCTGCCAGCGTGCCTCGGCTGTCTTTGATGATGGCGCGTGCCACCGATTGAATCAAAATGCGATCTTCGCCGGATATTTGGTCGGCATGGCGCACAAAGATGCCGCCTGGGCGATCGATTAAATTGGCCTCAACACCTGAAGCGATCAGGCCCATGATTTGTTCCTGCAGCACTTGCCGGTAGACATCACGGTCTTCGTTCCAAATCACCAGATCGACCGCCAGGCCTTTTAAGCGCCAATAAGCATGGGCTTTTACCAGCTGACGCACCAGGTCGATATTGCTCGAATCCTTAATTTGCAGCAGCACGATGGGTAAATCGCCGGAGATGGCATGCGCCCATAAACCGGATTGCCCGCGACGGTTACTGATGATTACGCTACTGTCGGCACGCATTAAGGAATGCGCGTAGATCACCGAATTGGCGAGACGACCATACAGCTGCGCTTCGGCTTCAGAGGCATTAAGCTGTCTTAACACCACTTGGCCATGGGTCCAGGCCAGATCGAACACACGATCAGCGAGCCGTCGATCATGATATTTTTCGATCAGTTCCAGACCGGCTGCACGCGTATCCGCCATGCCCATGACCATATCGATGGTCACTGAGGCTTCCGGCGCTAACGAGATGCGATGGCGAATCGCCACGATGGGATCCAGCACCGCGCCCATGCTGCCCGACAGCTTGCCGGGATTGACCATGGCGGCTGGCGCAGCTAAGTCGTTGCCGCGCCCGATAAATTGCGCCCGGTCAGTTTCATAGGATACCCCGATAGATTCGGTTTCATGGACGGCCAGCAAATGAAACATCCACGGCGTTTGTTCATTAGTCGCACGTGGACGGCGCGAGCATAAAATCGCCTGATGTTCGTCGATGATTTCTGTCTGTACAAACAGGTTGCTAAATGCCGGATGTAGCGCGTCCGAAGCCGCCGAGGCAATCACTACCTCAGAATAACTGGTTACTTCAATGGTTCTGCGGGTGCGGGCGCGGTTGGTGATGCGCATGCGGCGCAATTCAATATCATCTTCCGGCGACACCACGATGTCGGTATGGGTGTCGAAATCATGGTCGCGGCGACGAAATTCCGCTCTACCTTCCGAGAAAATCGCTTCGTAATGTTGTGAGCGTTTCAGCGTCGGGTGATGTGCGGTTGACCAAAATGCGCCGGTGGTCAGGTCGCGAATATAACAAAACGTACCCCAATGGTCGGTGGTGCTGTCTTCGCGCCAACGCGTTACCGCAAGATCTTTCCAGCGACTGTAGCCGCCGCCGGCATTAGTAACCATGACATGGTACCTGCCGTTGGACAGTAGCTGCACTTCCGGTAGCGGCGTGTTCGGGTTGGTGATCACGCGCAACGGTATTTGCGGTTCGCTGGCGGCCGTTAACACATCCGACACTTCCGTGGTTTGGGCATAGAACGCCGAGGCCTTGGGGATTTTCTCCTGCAGTAATAACAACGTTGCTTGAAATAACGGATTAGACATAAAGCGCCGCTGCATCGGGCGATCAAGCAGTAAATAAGCTAGCGATAACAGGCTCATACCTTGATGATGAGCCATAAATGATTGGATGACGGTTTTCGATTCTCCCCGGCGTTGCCTTGATGGCGTGTAATCAACTGCTTCATAGAAACCGTATTTGCCGACTATGCCGTCAGCGGCGAGGCGTTGTAGATTAATGCATGCGGCTTCAGGTGCGACCATCAAGGCCAGCGCTGAGGCATAAGGAGCAATCACCAAATCTTCGGCAAGGCCCCGTTTAAGCCCTAAGCCAGGTACGCCAAAGGCGCGGTATTGGTAGTTAAGATGCACATCGACAGTGTTATAACCGGATTCAGATATACCCCAGGGCACGCCGCGTTGTTTGCCATAGTCAATTTGGCCCTTAATCACCGCGCGTTGCGTTTGGTCGATTAGGGTATTTTCATAAGTAGGCATGACCAATAACGGCATCAAGTATTCGAACATGGAACCGCTCCATGACAGCAGCGTGGTCTCATTGTCAGTGGTCACCAATAACCGCCCCAACGCAAACCAGCTTTCTTGCGGTATTTGTTCCTGGGCTATCGCCACGAAACTGCATAACCTGGCTTCGGACGCCAGTAAATCGTAATAACCCGTATCACGCAGCCGCTCGCCGACGTTGTAGCCAATAGCAAGCAGGCGACGCGGCTTATCAAACAAAAACTCATAGTCCATTTGGGCAAAATCAGCGGACTGTTGCGCCAATTCTTCAATTTCATTAAGCCGCTCGATACCGCGTCGGCTGGCTTCCTTAATAAGCCGCCGCAGCTGTTCTAACCAAAGTTGCTCGTCGGCCGTGCTGGGTTCGGTCAGGGCTTGGTCAATGGCCGGTAAGACCTGTTCATCAAGTCGAGAGAGTTCGTTAAGCGTTGGAATCGTGTTGATGGCGGGGAGATTAGCAAATCTGCTTGGCGTCTTGGGCAGTTCAATCCATGGTGTTAGAAATAATAATTCGTCCAAGTTGGCGCGGCATTGTCGGGCCAGTGTCCGCCCCCAACCATCGACGTCGGTGTCGGTAACGGCATGGAGGCTATCGGCAAACTCTTCTGCGCGGGTTGCCAGTCGATCCAGACTGAGGTATGCCGCTGCCAGCGACGATGGATAAGACCCGCAGGCGAATTTAAGATCGACCTGAAATTGAGTCATTTGGCTGGGCGTAACGCCTCCAGTGGCATCGACCAGAATTCCGAAGGTATCAAGTAGGCCATCAAACCAGCGTACGCCCAAAACAGGTTGGTCAGGGAGTTCAAGCAAGCCAGGCCGCAACGTTAATAAATGCCCTGCGAGGTTGCCGCTGTCGACTGTTGAAACGTACACCGGCAGCAGGGGCTGTAGAGAATGGGTGTCGTACCAATTGTAAAAGTGGCCATGAAATTTCTCCAGCATCGCCATGGTGCCCAAGGTGTTCTTGGTCCGCTCTATCAAACCGCCGACGTGAAGGTAACCAAAGTCGTAAGCGGACAGATTGGCAAGCAATGCAAGGCCCATATTGGTGGGCGAGGTACGGTGGGCAACGCCGACATTTCGATATTCCTGATAATTATCGGGCGGCAACCAATGATCTTGCGGGCCAACGAAGGTTTCAAAATAGCCCCAGGTCTTACGAGAAATTTTTCGTAAGAAGAAAAGCTGTTCGGCACTAAGTTTTGCCTCGCGTCGAGCGAGCGGTTGACTGATCCACCAAGCGATGACGGGTGCAAACCACCAACACACCAAAATAGGTGCCGCCAGGATGAGCACGTCGGGCCGGGTGATTGCCAGAATGCCGCCAGTGCTTACGGCAATAAGCGGGCTAATCCACATTAAACGGTACGAGCTGGGCAGATCGTTGCGGCTGGAAAGATTGACCTCGCTGGACGGGTTCCATTCCAACAGCTGTTTGCGCGTAATCAGCATCCGCCAGACTGTGCGCATGATGGCATCCAGGCTGAAGCTTGCCTCAAACGGAAGAAAGCTCAGCGCCAGTGCCGCTTGAGCCAAGCGGCCACCCAGCGAACGCAGTTCGGCAACAAGGTGCTGTCTTAGTAACAGTTCGGTAGGCTTACGAAACAGGTCCAGGAGGGCGGCGCTTAAAGAAGGAATTAGCAGTATTGCCAGCACGGCTGCGGTCCAACACCAAGCCGACGGCCATACCAGCCAGCCCGTCAACAACAGTGCAGTTAATGCTGACGAGGTCAGGCTGCGCCGGAGATTATCGAAGAGTTTCCAGCGTGACAGTGCTGATAATGGATTCTTTTGGCGGCGACCACCAAATCCGGGAACGCTTGGCAACAACCATCCCAACAGCTGCCAGTCGCCGCGAATCCAGCGATGCTGTCGGCTAACATCGGCGCTGTAACGTGTGGGATATTCTTCATACAATTGCACATCGCTGAGCAGTCCGGCTCGGGCATAACAGCCTTCTAAAAGATCATGGCTCAGGATGCGGTTTTCGGGAAGACGGTGACTTAAGGCGTGCTCGAAGGCATCGACATCATAGATACCTTTACCAATGAATGAGCCTTCATGAAATACATCCTGGTAAACGTCGGAGACGGCGCGGGTATAAGGATCGATACCCGGTTCCCCGCCATATAAGCGCGCATACCGTGATGGGCTTGAACCTGACAGGCTGACGCTGACGCGTGGCTGTAAGATGCCGTAGCCTTCAGTCACACGCTGTTTAGTCTCGTCGTAACAGGCCCGATTTAGCGGATGTGCCATAGTGCCGACAAACTGGCGGGCAGAATCGCGCGGTAGCTGGGTGTCTGTGTCCAGCGTGATAACGTATTTTATCTTCGACAGGTTTGCCGTATTACCAACAATGAGTGAGAAACCGTCCGCTTCGTCGTCACGCAGCAGCGCATTTAGATTCGCAAGCTTGCCGCGCTTGCGCTCGTACCCCATCCAAATGTCATCTCGTGGATTCCAGCGGCGTGGGCGGTGAAAAAGAAAGAAAGTATCGCCTGCCGCCGCCGGGTATTTTGCGTTTAGCTCGTCGATTCTGGTTTTCGCCAGCAGCAATAAAGATTCATCCGATGGCATCGTTTCTGTAGGCGCATCCAAAAAATCAGTCAACAAGCCAAAATGCAGGTTTGCATCGCGATTAGCTAGAAAGCGGACTTCCAGCGCTTCGGTCAGGTCTTCAATATTTTGAGTGCTGGTCAGTAGGGTGGGCACCACGACCATAGTGCTTGCTTGCGCTGGAATCCCGTCGGAAAAGTCCATGCGCGGCAGCGTATGCGGTTTCGTTAACAAGGTCGCCAGCCAATTCACTATCGCCACTGCCAGTTGGCTAGTGCCTGTGGTTGCGAGCACAGCCAAGAGCCCAAGTCGCCAGTCGCGCAAGCCATCGTCATAGCCTTTCAATACTAATAGGCCAGTGAAAGTTGCCGTCAGTACGGTGATAGCACCAAGAAAAAAGAATAACGGAAAACGGCAGGTTATTCTTTTTAGCGCGACAAGCACTGACAACCGGGCTTCCGCGGCTTTTTCAAGTTGCGGCAAGCCTTTGTCGATCAGGTAGAAGCCCACGTGCGCCGTCCGGTCATTGCCACCTTTGTCGGCTGCGCTTTCGTGGGCCAGCTGCACGGCTAGTCTTGCGATGTCACTTTCCGATTGCCGCGTACTTCTGGCGATGTTTTCGACGACATGGCGGTAATGATCGCGGGTGGTGAAATCCATACTCGCATAAGCGCCATCAAGATCTTCGCTAAGGGTCTGTTCGACAATGCTCATGGCTTCGACAAAATCGCGCCAGTCCATCGCCCCTAAAAATCGTAAGCTGCCAATGCTGTTACCTATCGATACCTGGTCGGCGGCCTGTTGCTGGTTTTCAGTTTGTACCAAGCGCTCGATAGTCAAATGCGATTCGGCAAGTAACTGTTCGATCCAAGTCAGCGGCAGTCCCAATGCGGAGCTCTGGCCTTGCAAGCGGCGGGCAAATTCCGATACGAAGGCAGTGGTCATCGGCGGGTTGGAACGCGCCATGTCCGAGATAACTAAAATCAAACTTTTAGGGTCTTTTTCTGCGACCTCTATCATCTGGTTTGCCCAAACATCGGCGAGGTCTTGGTCGATTTTTCCGGCGGTAATGCGGGCGGCAATGCGCCGTAAGTTTTCAATCAAGGCCAGACGCAGCATGATGGGGATGGCCCACAATTCGCCAAGTTTGAGGGGAATATCGGTTTGGTAAGCAGCGACGAAACGGCTGAGAATGTCTGGATCTATCCTGCCGTCGCCGTGGGCAATCGCCTCCAGCACAATGTCATATACACGCGGCAAGCCAGCGGAAGGGCCGTTTGACAAGCGTGGTAATTCCCGACTGTAGCCTTTCGGTAAATGCCGTTTGGCAGTGCGAATCTGCTCGTCAATCAAATAAAAGTTATCGAGTAGCCATTCACCGGCCGGTGCAAGTCGACCGCTTGCGCTGACTGTTGCAGTTAATAGGCGTGAACAGTCTACGAGTACATCTTCATTATCCGACAAGCGGCTCAACAACTGATCCGGTGCCGATTGTTTACTTATTTGATGTGAGTTGGCCAGCGTTCTGCCATGCCGTTCCATTTGATCGGCGCTGAATAGTTCAGCCCTTAACGGGGCTTCTTCAATCACTTGGTTTCGTGAAGCAACGCTTTTAATAAATTTTGCTTTCCATTCAAAAAGACTACCGAAATGGGTATTGCTGTTCGTTTTCATTGTAAGTCTCTTGTAGGTAGAGCGGAGGGCAGGGTACTACTGGCGATGACACGAAAGTGTGGAAAATTTACCTATTCAATGCCTGTAAACTTGGGCGGAACCATGCGGTATGGTCTGGCCGAGTTTTTGTGCAAGCCTGATAGGCTGTACCGACGGCTGCAGCGTATATGCACTTATCGATAGAAACGCTTTATTGCGTTCAGTACAGCCTATAGGGAACCTCGAAAAACCCATTCCGATCATGGTTCGACAAGCTCTCTCCACGAATGGAACGCCTTAATTTTTAAGACACCGTTCGTATTGAGTTTATCGATGTTCCCTATTTTTGACGACTAGGCAAGACCGGGTAGGTGCGGATTTATCCGCATAATGCGAATGAATTCGCACCTACAGCTTGCCTAAATCTCTCAAGAAACAGCTTTTTTATGCTTATAAAATCGTAACTATTCAGGGACTTTACGTTCTATAAAATCCGGGCTCAGGCAAGGAGCCGCTCCCACAAATTTTCTGAACAGTTACATAAAATCAACTATTTACAAGCGGGCAATAAAATTAAAAGTCGCCTCAAACAGCGTCTGTTTCTTGGTAACGCCATGCCGCCGACAGGGGGCTTACTTTGCTCACCACGAACGGCTTAACTTAATAGGATTTAATTAAAAACTTATTGGGATAGGTATGAGTACCGTCAATGACATAGGTTTCCGGTGCAGCCAGGGCTGTCGTTGAAATCGCTGCGACCAAGCTTAACAATGCGATGCGTTTCATGTGTGGTTCCTTATTTAAAGTTGAAAAAACTAAATGTTCAAGCTACCAACTTAGCGATTTGCTGTTGGGCTTCGGCCAATGCGGCCTCTTTGTTTAAATCACCCATGTTGAGGCCTTCAGCATAAATAAATTCGACATCAGTAATGCCTAAAAAGCCCAGGAAATTGCGTACATAACCGGTTTGGTTGTCGAGCGGCGTACCTGCGTAAAGCCCGCCTCTGGTTGCGAAGACATAGGCTTTCTTGCCGGTCAGCAAACCTTCAGGACCGTTTTCGGTGTAACGAAAAGTCACACCGGCGCGGGCGATTTGGTCGAAATAGGCTTTGAGTGTCGAAGGAATGCCAAAGTTATACATCGGTAAACCGATGACAATAATCTCTGCCTGGTTGAGCTCATTGATTAAGGCATCCGACTCCGCGACAAAGGTCTGTTGATCTGGCGTTCTCGTTTCAGGCTGGGCAAAAAAAGCCAGCACCCGTTGAGCGTCAAGATGTGGCAAGGGTTGCTGTGCCAGATCACGAACTGTCACTTGGGCATCCGGTTGATTTGCGCGCCATGCGGCAACAAACTGATCGGCGAGTTGAGTCGACTGACCGCCGGACGAGAAAATGCTTGAGTTAATTTGTAGTAAGTTTTTCATCGGTTTTTGCTCTGTTATTGAAAGTGATGTCATTAAACTCCTGATCAATTCGATAAAAAAGTATAATATTTAGCCTTTAATGATCTACTTTTTAGATTAATAACGATGACTCCTCACATTACTCTTGAGCAATGGCGATCACTGATAGCGGTGGTGGACGCCGGCGGTTATGCCCAGGCGGCTCAAATACTGAACAAAAGCCAGTCTGCGGTGACTTATGCCGTGCAAAAAATTGAATCGTTATTGGAAGTGAAAGCCTTCGAGATTCAAGGACGCAAAGCGATACTCACGCCTACCGGCCAGATGCTTTACCGGCGTGCCTTGGCATTAATAGACGAGGCCAACGATCTGGAAAAAGCCGCACATACCTTATCGGCAGGGTGGGAGGCGGAAATTCATATCGCCGCTGAAATTTTGTTCCCTTCTCGACTGCTATTGGCCTGCCTGGATCGGTTCGGTCAGGAAAGTCCGCGCACGCGAATTGAATTAACCGAGTCCGTGCTGGGAGGCACTGCCGAAGCCTTGCTTAAAGGAGAAACTGATTTGGTGATTTCTCCACTGCAGCCGCCGGGCTTTCTGGGCGAGTTGTTGATGCGCATACGCTTGGTCGCCGTCGCGCACGTTGATCATCCTCTGCATCAGCTTGGCCGGGAATTGACTAACAGAGATCTGCGCGCTTATCGGCATTTGGTGATTCGGGATTCCGGCACCAAGCGCGACCGGCGTGCGGTATCTGTCGAAGTCGATCAGCGCTGGACGGTAAGCCAAGTTGCCACGTCGATCCAGGCCGTTTCAATGGGTTTCGGTTTTGCTTGGCTACCGGAAGAACATATCTGTGAGGAGTTAAAGACAGGCTTGCTTAAGCCGTTGCCGTTACGCGAAGGCGGAACACTTGAAGCGCCGCTATACATGATTTTTGCCAATCCGGACTTTGTTGGCCCCGGTGTAAAACGTCTGGCCGAGATTATCAGAGAATCGGTAAAAACATACAGCTCAGTCGATGTTTAATAACCCGAGCAATGGCACCGACGGCTTCTTTCTTAACTTGAAAATGGCAGACATTAAACTTTGTCTGAAAAATACACCACAACAGTTCAGTAAAGCTTAGCCCTCAGGGCCAAAACATTTAGGGTAATCAATGCAGACCTCGCAAGACGGGGCGCGGCATAAATACAAGCCTTCTGCTTCGCAAAGTTGTTTGTACAAGAACTTTTTCCATTTCATATCCTTGTTATTTCTTGCGGCTAATTCGGGAAAGTTGTAGTGCAACATTGCGCTTAATTGCGAGCGCGACCAAAGACCCAAATCCTGCCATAAGTGGTCGCTACCCAGACAAGCGGCGACGATGATGTCGATAATCCAGTCAATTTCCGGGCTATTAGGTTTGGCATAGAGTTTTAACAGATTGACCAGATCCTGCTTTTCCAGCATCCGGCTGAAATCCAGCTTGCTGCCGGAAGGCGCTTGTTCTGGAATGGCGCAGCCGGGAAAAAAATGCGTTATTAACAAATTGAACTGCTCAGCCTCCAACCCCAGGGTGTCAGGTAACACGCCTTGTCCATCACACCAACTGGCCGTCATGCAGGCGAGCCATTCATGATTTGGAGACAACAAGTTTTCTGACTTTAACCGGGAATAGATCAGCTCCCGGTTGTCCTGATGTTGGAGAGCGGGTGACATGATTAATATTCGACCAGAATATCTTCATCCCTGACTATCATCTGGCAGGCCAGACGCCAGGGCGAGGGCAGGTCATCG
>JAUYMX010000064.1 GCA_030699345.1 Methylococcaceae bacterium | reverse complement strand
CACGATAGGAATCATGAAAAATATCTTGCCCATTTCGCCTGGAATAAAAAACAACGGAATAAAGGTGGCGACGTTAGACAAAATACTAAAGGTGATCGGTGCGGCCATTTCCCGTGCGCCCTCAATGGCAGCCTGCATTGGCGTTAAGCCTTTTTGGCGATACTCGTAAACATTTTCACCAATAACGATGGCATCATCTACCACGATGCCAAGCGCGATGATAAACGCGAACAAGGAAATCATGTTGAGCGTAACGCCAAACAAGGGTAAAAATAAAAAAGCCCCTAAGAATGCGGTGGGTATACCCATCATTACCCAGAATGCCAGGCGCATTTCTAAAAATAGCGCCAACGACAAGAACACCAGAATAAGACCCTGGGCGCTGTTTTTCAGCAATAAGTTAACCCGGTCAGTGTAATCTACCGAGGCATCGTAGCGAATTTCCGCTTTAACCCCATCGGGTAATTGTTGGTTGACCTTGGGCAATATGCCTATAACCGATTCCGATACCTGCGTAGGGGAGCGATCGCCGACGTTGTAAACCTGCACCATGACCGCAGGTTGCTCATTAAATGTGGCGACATAATCGGTATCTTGGTAACCGTCATGAATGTGGGCAATGTCACTTAATAACACCATGCTGCCATTGGCGGCGTTGATGATGGGGATATTGGCAAATTGCTGCCCCACATCTTTGCGCTCTTTCATGCGAATCAAAATCTCGCCGCCGGTAGTTTTGACACTGCCGGCAGGTAAATCGACGCTGGCATTTTGTACGCGTGTGGCTATCTCCGACAGCGATAATTTATAGCGCCGCAGATTTTCCTGTGGGACTTCAATGCTGATTTCCATCGGCCTGATGCCTTCCAGTTCCACCTGTGAGATGTTCGAATCTTGTAACAGCTGCTCACGAAATTGCTCAGCCAATTCGTGCAACACCGTATCTTTAGCTTGACCATATAGCACCAGCGACATCACTGGTCGTCTTGGATTTAATACTTTAATTTGCGGCTCTTCGGCATCGTCCGGAAAAGTGGTGATACGATCGACTTCTTTCTGAATGTCTTGAACTAACAGTTGAACATCTGCGCCGCGCTCGGCGCTCACCAGCACTCTGGCGACGCCCTCTTTTGCGGTCGAATTGATTTCATCAACGCCATCCAAATCGCTAACCGCATCTTCAATGGCAAGAATAATGCCTTTTTCGACTTCATCCGGACTGGCGCCGGGGTAAGCAACATTGATGCTGACGATGTCTAACTGAAACTCAGGAAAGACTTCCTGGCCGATGCTTTTCATGAAAATTAAGCCACCGAGGATCAAGGTTGCCATCAATAGATTGGCAGCAACACCATGTTTTGCCATCCAACGGATAGGACCCTTTTGTTCCGAAATTGTTGATGTTTGCATATTATGGTTTAGCAGGTTGAGCTGAAGGTTTGGTGCGTAGTTTCATACCGACTACGGGTGTCGATAGATCGCTGCTGATGATTTGTGCAGATTCGGATAACTGATCTTTACTCAGGTAGACAAAGCCGGGTTCCGTCCAGGTTGGATTGATGGGACGAATTTCCAGTTGTTGTTGGTCATTCAATAGCCAGATTTCTTTGCCTTCATGTAAAAGTGCTTCCGGCAGGATGAATACGTCTTTTAATTCATGCCCCACTATTTCTAGGCGCACGTAATTACCCAGCATTAACGGCGGGGCATTTTTGTTAACGGGTTTTTGCGCTAACGGATCTTCGACTTCAATAATGACTTTGGCCATTCGTCCTTCCGGCTCTATTTCGGCTTGTAGTCGTTTAACTTTGCCGGTGCGGTAAACCCCTGCTCCCCAACCGGTTTCGTAGCTAATTTTTACCAATGAGCCTTGGTCGCTATTGATGCCGGGAATGCTGATAGCTGACAATTTATCGACTGGGATTGAGGCATTGATCCAGAAGCTGTCGGTTCCAACTAATCTAGCCAGCGGTGTGCCGGTAGAGAATGCCGGCATCCACGCCCCCAGGTTGGCATTACGGGTAACGATAATGGCATTGAATGGTGCGACGGGTTTAGTGCGTTCTAAGTCCAAATGCGCTTGTTTTAAAGATGCTTCGGCGGCGGCAAGGGCTGCTTTAGCTGCGTTTAAGTGCGGTTTGCGTAATACCAATTCTTGTTCCTGGTCGTTAAGATTGGTTCCTAGTAATTGGTATTCGCGCTTAACAATCGCTTGCTGACCTTGTTCTATTTTTAAATTAAATTGCGCTTTGGCGACTTCATTTTCTTTTTGTTTGATAGCTAGCAAGTAGTCGGTGGGGTCAAGCTGCACCAGCGGCTCGCCTTTTTTCAACATGCCGCCTTCAATAAAATTGGGGCTGATGTCTACCACCATGCCACTGATACGCGGTGTCAAGTTGACATTTTGCGAAGCAATGACGGTGCCCATGGCAAAAATTGAAGTTTGATGGGTTTTGATTTCGGGGCTAGTCAGATCAACCAGCGGCGCAAAGTTTTCTGAGGGTTTGCGATCAGCGCGGGGTTTATTGGTTAACCAGTAGCCTGCGATAAGCACTACCAGCAAAATAATGCCTGCGGCAGGTAATAGGGTTTTAAATTTATTAGCCATTGGTCGGAGTTTTATCAGTAGTGACGGGGTAGTTAAGTGGAAAACCACCGGACAACGCCCGGTAGAGATTGATTCGGTAATCAATCAATTGTTGTTGTGCCGATAAACGATTACGTTCCAGGTTTTGCTGGCTAAGTTGAGCAGTCAACAATCTAAGGAAATCAATCGCGCCATTCACATAACGCGATTGAATCTGCGCAGTGGCTAGTTGTGCCAGGCGTACTTGTTCATCAAGGTTGCTCAGTAATTGGTTTTGTTGATGCTCTTGTACTAAGGCGTTTTCAACTTCTTTACTGGCGTTAAGAAGCGTAGTGGCGTAATTGTTTAGCGCTTCGGCGGAAACAGCTTGATTGCGTTCTACCTCGGCAACTCGTCGACCGCCATCAATAATCGGAGTGACCAAGTTGCCGGCAATAGTCGCTAGCCAGTTATTAAACAATGACTGTAAATCAGGGGCATTAGTATCAATGCTGGCGGATAAACTGAGTTTGGGCAGGCGATCGGCAATAGCTGACGCAATGCGTTGGTCTGACGCTTGCACCCGAAAGTAAGCGCGACGCAGGTCGGGACGCTTGTTAATTAAATCTGCACTTAAACCGGTGTCCGGAAGGCTGGGTAAATTCGGCAGCGGAGTGGATTCTGCTAGTGTAATTGTTCCCGGTGCCTTGCCGACCAAGACCGCAAGTTGGTTTTTGAAGACGTTAATGTTGGCAATCACCGTTAAGCGATTACCAATTGCTGATTGCAGGAACTGCGTTTGTTGGAAAACATCAGCGGCAGTGGCTTGAGCAAGCCGAAAACGCGTGTTTACCATCGAGACGTTGTTTTGGTTGATAGTAATTTGTTGATCTAATAACTTAAGTTGTTGCTCTTGCTCTAGCAACTTATACCAGGCACTGGCAATTTCCGCGGATAAGCTAATGGCGGCGCTGGACAAATCTTCTTCAGCGGCTTTTACATCTAATTCAGATGCTTGGATGTTTGAGCGAATGCGGCCCCATAAATCAACCTCATAGCTAGCCGCAAAGCCCAGGGCAAATGTGTTGATAGTTGATTGAACAGTATCTCCCCGGCTAGTGGTTTGTGCGCTATTTCTTTGCAGGACACTATTGCTGTTGTTGAGCTGTGGAATAAGTTCGGCGCCGCTTTTCTTGGCAATGGCTTGTGCTTGTTCCAGGCGGTTATACGTTGCCCGTAGTGTGAAATTGTCTGTTAACGCTTCTGAAATCAGCTTATTTAGAGCGGGGTCGTTAAAGGCCAACCACCATTGTTCAGGTGCTTTTTGTTGGCCGGACGCGGAAAATCTGTCCGGCAAAGCCACTGGCGTGGGGACATCTTTTACGTCTACTGAGCAGGCACTTATCGTTACTGACAGTAACAATGCCAAACCAAACCGAGGTGATGAATGCTTCATAGCAGCTCCACGGTATTGGCTTCAATTTTCGTGCGCATGGCTTTGATGCCCGCCAGAGAGAATTGCACTACATGCTCGGCATACGCTTTAGCATCTTTCAAGTCCATGACAAAACGACGCGTTTCGGCGTTTAATTTCATATTTTTAGCTTGCATGATGTGCATGCATTGCCCGCTGATACTGGCATGACAGAACTGGATTTGTTTGTCAGTGGCACCCGGGCCTAACAACTCTTTAACCAGAGCAATCATCGCCTGACGTTGCGGATTGATTTCCTCGGCCATGATTTTGTCTAACAAGCCGGTTTGTTGTGTCAGCTCTTTATGCACGATGGCAAAAAAATGCAAAGTGGGGTCAGCTATGCGCGCTATTAACGATTTGATGCGAATATCCAGGCGTTGCTCCGCCGGTGTATCTGCATTTAATCCACCGTCAGGCGGATAAGCTTTTAAGTCTTCTTGAAAAGCATGGCGCCACGCTTCCAGATACAAGTTGGCTTTATCCCTGAAGTGATAATTAACCGAGGCGATATTGGTTTCTGCCTGCTCGCAAATTTCGGCAATCGTCGTGTCTTGATAGCCTTTTTCGGCAAACAATCGGCACGCGTTCTCTAGTAAGCGTTCGCGTGTTTTTGCTGGTGGCATTTTAGTCATGATTTTATGATTTTTCTAATGCTTGTTTCAAATAAACGTTTGAAATATACATTAGAATATTCAAGGCAACAATAGGTTGCAGCATAATTATCTAACGGGTATAAATGGCTGAAGGTTTTTGATGTCAATCGCTTTATATTAAAGCGTGAGGTTTTCTTGCTAGCTTAAGTTTTGAATTGTTGGAGTGTGTGGCTTTGAAAGGCTTAGTTTCGTTGTTAAAAATGCCGATCGTGTTGTGGCAGCGACTTTGGTACGCCGTCCTGTCAATTCATTTGCCTATCGCCTATAAATTGGCTGAGATTTTTACCATTATTATCACCTGCGGGATGGTGACCTTAGGGGTAGTGATTGGTCGTGATCAAACCGATATGCTTGAACGGCAGATGATTGATTCGAGCACTACCGTTGTTAGGCTGTTTGGGCAAATCGCAGAAGAACCTTTATTAGCCGATGACAATTTAACCTTGACCGGCGTAGTAAATAACCTGGTTGAGCAGAACGAATTACTCGATGCGGCGGCGATTTATACGGTAGATTTAAAGCTTGTCGTCAATGCCGGACCATTGCCAGGGGACGCGACAATAGGCGCTAATGCAGGTCATGAATCCATGTTTCATTACAATGCAATGTCAGAAGCTGAGGATGGTTCCAAAATTTTGGTAGGCCTGCTCAATCCCATGCAGGTGGAGGGCACCATTGTCGGTTATGCGTTTATCGGTCTTGATAGAACTAAGCTTGAAGCAGCCAAAGAGCAGACGCTTGAAACCGTTGCGATAGCAACCATGCTGCTCGTATTGGTGGGCTTTATAGCATCAATTATTTTGGGAAAACGATTGTCACGTCCGATACATCAATTGGTGAATGCCAGTAGGGCGATTGCTTCAGGGGATTATCAAGTGCGTTTTAATGGGCGACGCAGTGACGAGCTTGGGCAACTGATGACGGCAATGAATGAGATGTCTGAAAAGTTGCTGGAAAAAGAGCGTGTCGAACAAACATTTTCTCGCTATGTCGCCCCCAAGGTTGCGAAAGAGTTATTAGGAAATAGTGACTTAGCCGACCTAGGCGGTCGTAACGTAAACGCTAGTGTGCTGTTTGCGGACATTGTCGGTTTCACAACATTATCGGAAAAGATGCCGCCAGAAAAAGTAAGCGAATTGCTCAATGAGTACTTCGGGTATATTGCTGAAATTGTGCATATGTACCATGGGCATATTGATAAATATATTGGCGATTGTGTTATGGCAGTATTTGGCGCACCTGGTCAGGATGATCTGCATGCCCAGCATGCAGTGGAATGTGCCGTGCTAATCCAGGACATGGTGGATGTACTTAATGAAAAGCGTAAGTCTCTCGGTTTAACTGAGCTTATGTTTCATATCGGAGTTAACAGCGGTAGCATGCTTGCCGGCAATATCGGCTCATCTGAACGGATGGACTATACGGTCATGGGGCGTGCAGTTAATATAGCCTCTCGCTTATCCGGCGCCGCTTTACCGGGTGGTGTGCTGATCAGCGATACCACGTATGAAGCCATTCAAAAAAACGGGCATATTCAATGCCAGCCTGCTGGTGTTGTTACCTTACGCGGCTCAGCTCAACCTTTGGCAACGTTCGTTGTCGAAGACATCATCGGCTTGCGTCGCCATCTCGTTAAATCCAGACTCTACGAAATACTCAAATACTCGGAAGAAGCAGTATGAAGTTTACCCCCAAGGCATTATCTGTCGTTGTGCTGGCGCAACTTGTAGGCTGTGCCACTGTGCTGGCACCCTCTGGCAGCATTGATGAACAAGTTGATTATTTTCTTAATAAGCAAGAATACACCAGTGCTTTAGCCTTAGTGGCTGACTTACAGGAACATCCGAATCCAGAAGTATCTAATCCTCAGCAATTACAGGACAAAGTTATTGAACAGGCGCGTCATTACGAGCAGCAGATTATCACTTCAGCTGATAATGCCGCCGCTAAGGATGATTGGCGATCGGCGTTAGAGTTGTACAACGAAGCGTTAGCGCACTTTCCTAATAGCGAAAAGCTGCAGCAAGGACATAAACAGCTTTTGCAGCGGCAAGATGTCAGCTTAGCTAAATTGCGTTTGGATTTGCTGATTGCTGATGGCGAGTCGATGCACAAGCAATTACTGATTAGCGAAAGAGTGGCGGCCACCGATCCCAAAGATTGGTTTGCTAGGCATGCCTTAGAAAATAAGCTTGAAGAAGCCGACAAGATTGCCAATGACTTAGCTGAATATGGTCGGCATGCGTTAGCGGCTGGAGACTTAGAGTTGTCTAAGCGCACTTTGCCGTTGGCGGTAAAGCTTTCTTCTACACCTGATATTAAGATCGCCAATGCGAGGTTGCAGGAATTGTTAGCTGAGGAGGAAGAGCGAGCCCGCGCCGAGCAACAACGTATTGATTTGGAGCAACAGCTAAAAGATGAAGAAGAGCAAAAACTAGCTCAAAAGCAGGTTAAGAAAAAGCAAAAACAACAAGTGGCTATAGCGGTGGCGCAAAAACAAGCGTTGGGCGGACAGTTGTTGATTGACTTCAAAAATGCTTGCGAAAGCAGTAACTTTACAGTGGCTATCAAGCTACGGAAAGATCTGGCAAAACTTAATATTAATAACCCTGAATTTCAGTCCCTGAGTGAAAAGCTTGATCAGCACATTGCTATTCATGTGCAGAGCTTAATAGAAGAAGGCACTCAAGCATACAGTCGTCAGCAATACGAACAAGCTATGCAAAAATGGGCAGAAGCGCGTATCTTGGATCCGCAAAACGAACAGTTGAAGGCCCACATTGATCGGGCGAACCGGGTGTTGGAAAAGTTAAAAAGCTTAAAGCAAACTAAAGATGAATTTTAGTTTTTAGCGGATTTAAAAAACATCAAAAAAGGGCGGCCATCTTTGGGATGGCCGCCCTTTTTATTTGCTGCAAAGTCGACGACGATTTAACGTTTAATCAAAGCGCGCGTACGATCAATAATTATCTGACGGTTAACAATCAGCACATAGCCAAATAGCCCCAGCAAAATTCCATAAAACAACTTTGCTAGCGCCGAGCCCTCTTCCTGTTTTAAAGCATCGGCTGCTGTTCTTTGGGGAACGATGTTTTGGACAGCAGTTTTGGCAGGCTCGTAGGCTGCTTTGGGATCAGGGAGACCTAAACTGTTCCAGGCGTCATAATCTTGCCACGCGGGATAGTTTCGTTGCCAGAATTCCTTGGTGAAATATGGCGCAAGGCTCATGCCGTGGGCTGTCGGAATGCCCTTTTCGTCAAGAAAACCTTTGTAAACGACTAAGCTAATATCGCCGCCTTCGCCAACGCCGTTAGTGGTAAATGATTTTTCGACATGGTCATGAAACATCCAAATGCCTTGACCAAAACTATTTAAGCCATCATCTACGCCGCTTAATTCAAGATCGATACGTTGGGCAGGCACCATCCCATGAACGTCGCGCTGAATATAAGAACCTGCGCCGTTATCGACGCCGTCATAATGGGTGATGGTGGGTTTGTGTCCATGAATATGTAATGCCATGGATTCCGTATGACCATTCAGGACGCGCAATTTAACTTTTTGATTTTCCTCCATTTCAATCAAAGATTCGCGCAGGGTGTACGGGAATGAACGACCATTGAGCATGAAATAGTCATCAGTTGCATCAGTGGTGTCGTACTCCATGTTCATGTGCTTGGCAATCAGACGTGGATCATTTGCTGATCTTGCCACCAGTTCATGCAATTCCTTATCCGCGGTTTCGTAATGCAGGTCATATTCCCGGGCATATTTTTCCAGCACGGCGACTGAAGGATGGCGAACCTGTCCTGCGCCGACATTAAGAGTTTGCGGCCAGTTATTGGGGCGATTTTCCTCAACTACAAAAATGCCTTGTAAGCCCATTGGAATATGGGTGTGTGGTTGTACGTGGCAGTGGTAATACATCGTGCCGGGCTGGCGGGGTTTGATCACGTAAGTTTTGCTTTGACCTGGCATTACGTCCATTTCACTGGTTTGACCAACGCCATCGTTACCGCCGCCGCCATGATCCATAAAGGGATGATCAATGCCGTGTAAGTGGATGGAGTGTGGCAGGTAATGGGTGTTTTCAAGGACTAGCCAAACCACGTCATCTTGTTCCACACGAATAACCGGCGAGGGTACGCGCAGCAACGGATTAGCTATGGATTCGTAAAGACTACGCGTGGACATGTCGCGCGTTTTCGGTGCATAAACCCAGAATGTGGGTTGAATACCTGGGGCAATGTCAAAGGTGGTGATCGGGTCTCTTACATCGGGGGAGCGGCCGTTAAGTTCAACCACTTCAAGTTTGATGATGATTTTATCCGGGTCGCCGTCACCATCCATATCGTCTGACATGGTGATCGCATCGGCAGCCAGTTGCGTTTGCATCAGTGTTGCCATGGAAATGCCATTGGTGCCTTTGACGAAGGCAGCAATATCGGCCGGATTGTCAGGATCGCACAAGTGAGAGGCTTGAATCTTTACACCATCAATTTCCTGTTCTTTCCGCCAATCGGCTGGCGTAAAGTCTGAACATACCTCTTCTACCGCCCCCAGTGGAACTTTGGTCGATGGAGGTAAATCAGTCGCGGCCTGACTCCAAGAATGCATAAGGAGCAACGAGGTGCTCCAGATAAAGGTGTTCAAGTGTTTACGCATACAATGACCTCTGAAGTGCTACGCTGAAAACAAGCTGCTAAAAAAATAGACAGCTGTTTAATAATTGGACCATTTTAACCGATTGCAATGAATTATTCATTTTTAAGACTGGCGCATTAGTCTCGATAGCCATGCCACGAAAACCAAGAGCTTATCAAGCGGCGGTGTTATGGGCTTAATAAGCAAGGAATCGAGCGGCTAATTCACCTAAATTGGGTGACATTACCACCAAATGGTTTTGAGAAGTTTAGGTGATTTATTTACGCCCTACAGAGATATTCATGTGATTATCAGTTAAAGCTAATATATCCAAATTTATATTATGGTCAATTGGCGTTGTGCGTCATCGTATGGGTTTAGGTTTGCCGGTTGGTTCCTTAAAATAAAAAAAAGTCCGATAGCTATTCAGCAACGGCTTGTAAAAACCAGTTGTTAGAAATGCTGTCATGAAGATCGCCCAATTTGTTTTGCAGGTCGTCGAGAATGCCTCGTAACTGTGCTTGGGTTGTTTGGCGTATATCAATGGCTTGCACATAGGCTTCAAGTTTAACCAGTAATTCGGGTAACGAATCGTTGTTCGGGAGTGCGTTGATGCAATCGGCAATTTCCGCAATACAGCAGCCGACTGCGCGGGGCAGGGTGGTGTTTAACAATAAAAAGTTTAAAACATCATCGCCATTGACACTGCTTCTGACGTGTTGGCGATACATTAACTGGGCGTTCAGTGACTTCAGTATATTCACCCATAAAATCGTTTCGTATTGACGCATCTCATCACTACGCGAATCGGCCAGCAGCAAGGACGCCAAATCCAGAATACGACTGGTCATGTCGGCGCGCTCGATATTTCTGCCCAGCCGGATAAATCGATAGGGGTGGTTGTGGCTCATATAGCCGGATAGCAAGCCGGTAAAACGCTGGCAGCCTTTGAGGATCTCGTTAAGCAGTTCAATACGATTGCTGCGGTTGTAAACAAAATCGAGATTGTTTTTGGTAAACAAGTACATTTCATTGACCTGCTCCCAGGCTTCATCGGGCAACAAATCCCTGGAAGTGCGAATGTTTTCTCTTGCGGCGCTTAAAGACGAAAACAAAGAACCATAATAACTTTCGTCGACCAAAAGAAAGCGGGTAACGTTGCGTTCATTGGCCACTTTGTATTTGTCATAGAATTGTTTTTCTGACGAATTAATACGTACCAACTGCAGCCAACCCATTTCCACGCCATTGGGTAAATCCATCAATAAGTTCATGTGGACACTGACCAATCTGGCGATATTTTCAGTGCGTTCCAGATAACGGGCTAGCCAATATAGGCGTTCTGCTGAGCGAGATAACATTAGTTGTGCTCCATGTTGATGATCCAGGTGTCTTTACTGCCGCCGCCTTGTGAGGAATTAACCACCAGCGATCCCTTCCTTAGCGCTACCCGGGTTAGGCCACCCGCGGTTACAAAGCTGTTTTCACCTTGCAAAATAAAAGGCCGCAGGTCGATGTGCCTGGGTTCGAGTTTGCCTTTGCACAACGTTGGGGCGGTTGAAATCGCCAAGGTGGGCTGGGCTATATAATTGCGAGGATTGGTCTGGATAATTTGCCGAAACGCGGCGATTTCTTTAGCGGTGGCATGGGGCCCGACTAACATCCCGTAACCGCCTGATTCATTAGCTGGTTTGACGACCAGCTCCGGCAAATGTGCCAACACATATTCCAGATGCTCCGGGTTGTCGCATAAATAAGTCTGGACGTTTGGCAATAATGGTTCTTCGTTTAGGTAATAACGAATCATGTCCGGCACATAGGCGTAAACGACTTTGTCGTCGGCAACACCGGCGCCCGGCGCATTGGCTAACGACACGTTACCGGCTTTCCATGCCCGCATTAAGCCCGGTACGCCAAGCGCGGAGTCTTTGCGGAAAACTTCCGGATCTAAAAAGTCATCATCAATGCGCCGATAAATGACATCGACTTTTTCCAGGCCTTCGATGGTACGCATGTACACGCAATCATCGTCATTGACCACCAAATCACCCCCTTCAACCAACTGCGCGCCCATTTGTTGCGCCAAATAGGCATGTTCAAAATAGGCGGAGTTATAAATGCCGGGCGTTAACACCACGATTTGTGGTTTGCTGATATGCTCAGGAGCAATCGAGGTCAGCATGGCTTGCAACTGGCTTGGGTAGTCGTCGATAGGCAAAATATCGATGTCTTGCAAAAGTTCAGGGAAAACACGCTTGGTAATTACACGATTTTCCAGCATGTAAGACACTCCCGAAGGTACGCGCAAGTTATCTTCAAGCACATACATCACACCGTCTTTGTCACGCACCAAATCGGTGCCGCAAATATTTGCCCAGACATTGTGGCGGGGCTTCATGCCCACACATTCTTTGCGAAAGTTTTTTGAGCTATTAATAATCTCAGCAGGCATCAGACCGGCCTTAATAAACTCTTGGTCACCATAGACATCGGCAATAAAGCAGTTAAGTGCGGTCAGTCGCTGCTTTAAGCCCTTTTCAATGGTGCGCCATTCTTTAGCACTTAAGATGCGGGGGATAATGTCGAACGGCCATGCCCTATCTATGTTGCCTTCATCGCTATAGACCGTAAAACTGATGCCCATTTCCAAAATAGCCAGTTCGGCGGCTATTTTGCGTTTATCAATATCACTTTTATTGAGCGAGTTTAAATACTGACACAGTCGGTGGCTGATTTGCCGCGGCTGAAATTCCGAGCTCATCAGTTCATCGTAAGCGGCGTCGGTTTTATAGTTTTCCCAGATTGATTTCATGGCATTCATAAGGCTAGTTGTCTTTAACAAAGACAAAGCATGATTGGTGCCATTTTTTATTTCCCTTGGATTTTTTGTTCTATTTAGACAGTTGCTGAGCTAACGCTTATAAATGGCAACCGCACACTGCGATGTTGATTAAAGAAGTCGTTAACTAAAACCATATTGATTGCCCTGTTTTGGGTTAACGGTGCTTCAATTTGGTGCGTCTTTAATCGTCAAACCCACCGATTAGATATTGCTGTGACCAATTCAGTGGCTTGAAACCTTTATTATTAGGGCATCGTTCACTTGGTATGGCACTTGCTTTGCTTGTTTTAAAGATTAAAACTTGTAGCGAGCTCACTATGCCAAACACCAGTTACTCCTTATCGTTTCCTGTACAGGGTGACAAACAAAACTCATCATTCTTTAATGAATACCTAATCAAGCTGTTGGAAGAGCGCGATAGCCTGGGGTTGAGCAGCATGATTCAAGAAATCGACGCGATGATGTTGACGGTCGATCCAGGCAGATCCATTGAATACATCGGTGAATTATGCCTGATGTCACCTTACGAATATCTCGTCACGCTGGAAAGCGAGTCGCATTGGACGCACATTTTGCGTATTGATATGAATTCCCCTGATTTACTGATTCGTGAAGTAAAGAACGAGGAAATCAAAGGCATATTTCGCAGTCTCAATGAAGTCTTTCCGATCGGCTCAAGCAAGCCGCACAGTCGCTACATGGGTGAAGTATTGCGGGTGACCAATCTGCATGAAGTCGTCAATTTGCAGCAAAACAGGGGCTTTCGGTTTTTCTCTCCCGACGATGTCCGCCGATTAGAGTTACCGGGCAATATCGCGTTTATTAAGCCATCACCTTATACCCACAACATTGTTGGCTATCTTGAAAGAGAGCCCGGAGATCTGCGCATTTATGCGCTGGGTGTCAGTAGTATTCGGGATGATGCGCAACAAGCCTGTCAGATGGCCAAAGAGCGCCAAAAGGCCTTGGGAATTAATGAGCTGATTCTTCCGGTGGATCATTTAGCGACCCGTATCTACAGTCAAAACAGAGAAGTCGCAATTTTAGAATGGTTGTCCATATCCAGTTATTACTACTGGGGATCATTCGATATTGTCGATCAAAACTCATCGACCAATGTCACCAAAAGCATCCATTACAACGATGAATTACGCAGTCCCGCCAAGGTGTTCACCGCTAACAACACGCCTTATTTTGTTAATCATTTCAAAATATTCCCGTCACCCACCGAAAATTTTGTACGCAATTACGGGCCAAGACTCCATCACATGGCGCTGGCGGTTAAAGATGGCGATCAAAACGGCATAGAAAATATTGAGTTTGTTGTTGATGCCATTCGCGATCAAGGCAAAAGTTTTTTGCTGGATGTGGTGGGGTCAAAAGCTGAAGGTTTAAAGCAGATCTTTTCCAGCGCTTCCGAACATTCTTCATTAATAATCGAGTATGTGCAGCGCTTTGGGGGCTTTCAGGGCTTTTTTACTAAAGACAATGTGGCCGAATTGACACATGCAGCCGGGGTCGAAGAAGAATTAATACGGATGCAGGCCGAAGCACAGAAAGCCATTGGGGTTTAGTGGCATTGGTGGTTAGAAATCTTAGTAACACTTAACGCTTTGGCGAGGAAAAAATCATGACCATTCGGGTAGCACTCCGTCACAAAACTGTCTACAACTTCGATAGATCAGTTTCCCTGTCGCCACACGTCTTTAGATTGCGTCCGGCCGTGCATAGTCGCACGCCGATCAAGGGCTACAGCTTGCGCATCGAGCCTGCAGACCATTTCATTAATTGGCAGCAAGATCCGTTTGGTAATATTCTGGCACGGGTCGTATTCCCGGAAAAATGCCGCAAACTCAGTGTTGAAGTGGAAGTCATCGCTGACATGACGGTCATCAATCCCTTTGACTTTTTTGTTGAAGAATATGCCGAACAATACCCGTTTAAATACGATGAGCTGTTGTTGAAAGAATTGCAGCCGTACTTGGAAATTACTGAAGACGGTCCGTTATTGAAACAATGGCTCGCTGATTTTGACCTCAGCAAGCGCACCATCAATGACTTTCTGGTTGATGTTAACCGCAAAGTGTTTCAAACGATTAGCTACAACATCCGCATGGAAGTGGGTATCCAGAGTTGTGAGGAATCACTGACCAAGTTGAGCGGCTCATGCCGGGATTCGGCTTGGTTGCTGGTGTTGATACTTCGTCATTTGGGCTTGGCGGCGCGGTTTGTGTCCGGCTATCTGGTGCAATTGACGGCTGACGTCAAATCCTTGGACGGCCCGTCTGGCCCTGAACAGGACTTTACCGATTTACACGCCTGGACTGAAGTCTACATCCCCGGTGCCGGATGGATTGGGCTTGACCCGACTTCCGGTTTACTTGCGGGAGAAGGCCATATTCCGCTGGCATGTACACCTGATCCCGCCAGTGCCGCACCGGTGACCGGCGGCACCGACAAATGCGAAGTGGACTTTGAATTCAGCAACACCGTTGATCGTCTGCATGAAGATCCGCGCGTCACCAAGCCTTATACCGATGAGCAGTGGTATCACATCGATGCCCTGGGTCAGCTGGTTGACCGGCAATTGCTGGCCGATGATGTGCGTTTAACCATGGGCGGCGAACCGACCTTTGTTTCTGCGGATGACATGGAAGGCGCGGAATGGAATGTCGATGCCGATGGCAAACACAAACGTGAGCGCGCTAATGAGTTAACTAAACGGCTGCGTGATGTGTTCGCAAAAGGCGCCATGTTGCACTACGGACAAGGTAAGTGGTATCCGGGTGAACCGTTGCCGCGTTGGCAATATGGCATATTCTGGCGTAAGGACGGCGCACCCGTTTGGCGTAATCCAGCCTTGTTAGCGGATATAACCAAAGATTACGGGCACACCGTTGAGCAGGCCGAGCAGTTTATCAAGCAATTCACCTTACGTTTGGGCGTACAACCGCGCTATATCAAAACCGGTTATGAAGACAGTTTTTACTACCTCTGGCAAGAAGGCACGCTGCCGGAAAATATCGACCCGTTAAAAAGCAATCTAAAAGACTCCATTGAACGTAAGACACTGACGCAATTGTTGGATTCTGATTTAGGTAAGCCCGCCGGGTACACCTTGCCTATTAAGTGGGATTGGACCAATCAACAATGGAAAAGCGGGCCTTGGGATTTTCGTCGCGGGCAAATGTTTTTGATTCCCGGTAATTCGCCGATGGGTATGCGCATGCCGCTGGCCAGTCTGCCTTGGGTTGCCCCGGACAAACGCGATAGCCAGGAAGAACAAAGCTTGTTTGAAGCGCTGCCAGAGCTCGGCGATTATTATGGCGAAGTTATGCGCCGTTACAGTCATCTTGAGAAAAAACTGAAAACCCATCCCGAGCTTGCCGAGCAAGAGGCGGGGGATGATCAAACTATCCATGTCAATGTGCCGCACACGGCGGTGTGTATCGAAGCCCGTGAGGGGCGCATCCATATCTTTCTACCGCCGTTGACTTTGCTGGAACATTATCTTGAGCTGGTTGCTGCGGTTGAAGCGACTGCAGACAATTTGTCGATACCTGTGGTGCTGGAAGGTTATGAGCCGCCACGCGATTACCGTATCGAACGATTAATGGTAACGCCTGATCCCGGCGTCATTGAAGTCAACATTCATCCTTCAAAAAGCTGGCAAGAGTTGGTGGATAAAACCACCATTCTTTATGAACAAGCGCATCAAGTCAGGCTGGGCACAGAGAAATTTATGCTCGATGGTCGACATACCGGCACCGGCGGCGGCAACCATATCACCATGGGTGCGGAAACACCGACTGACAGCCCGTTATTACGTCGCCCGGACTTATTACGCAGTCTAGTGACGTACTGGCAGCATCATCCGGGCTTGTCATATTTATTTTCCGGCATGTTCATCGGCCCGACCAGTCAAGCGCCGCGCGTTGACGAAGGCAGGGATGAAAAACTCTATGAACTGGAAATTGCTTTCCAACAAATGCCTGAAGGCGAAGTACCTGCGCCTTGGTTGGTTGATCGACTGTTGCGACATTTGCTGACCGACATTACCGGCAACACGCACCGTTCCGAGTTCTGTATTGATAAACTATATTCGCCCGACAGCTCGACCGGGCGCTTGGGTATTTTAGAATTGCGTGCGTTTGAAATGCCGCCGCATGCCCGGATGTCATTAGTACAAACGGTATTATTGCGTTCGCTGATTGCTTGGTTTTGGCGTGAGCCTTACAAGCATGACTTGGTCCGCTGGGGCACCGAATTACATGACCGCTTTATGCTGCCGCATTATGTGCATGAAGATATGAAGCAAGTCACCAAGGACTTGCAGCGTGCCGGTTATGGCTTTGAACTGGAATGGCTGGAACCATTTTTTGAATTTCGCTTTCCCCGTTACGGCAACACCATGGTGGACGGCATTGACCTGGAAATGCGTTTTGCGATTGAGCCTTGGCACGTTTTGGGTGAAGAAGTCAGCAGCACCGGCACCGCGCGTTATGTCGATTCATCGGTCGAGCGGGTACAGATAAAAGTCACCGGCTTTACCGAAGGGCGCTATGTGTTGACCTGTAATGGCAGACGCTTGTCGCTGCGTAATACCGGCCGACAAGGTGAGTATGTGGTCGGGGTGCGTTATCGCGCCTGGCAACCGCCTTCCGCGTTACATCCGACCATCAGCCCGCATGTGCCTTTAGTTGTTGATGTGATTGATACATGGAACGGTCATTCGGTAGGCGGCTGCACTTATTATGTTGCCCATCCTGGTGGCCGTAGTTATGACGCATTTCCGGTCAATAGTTATGAGGCCGAAGCCAGACGCGTTACCCGCTTTTGGGATTTTGGCCACACGCCTGGCGCTATTGTGCGGCCACCGCTGGCTATGCCGCCGGTGGCCTCATCGGACCAAGAATCATTGGCAAAATTTACCGTCAATGAAGCAGTGCCAAGACCAATGGCGCCGCCCATAGAGGAGCTGAGTCACGAATATCCGTTTACAATGGATTTACGGCACCGAAATAGATAAAGGTAGGGTACGCATTGCGACCCATTATTGTGGTGAATACATTGGTAACGGTACGCAATGCGTACCCTACGCAACTATTAATGGAAACCCCATTAATTTTGGAGATTGATTCAAATGACCGATAAATTAAAGAAACTACCCCCTGCGATGTTGACGCTGGATAACAAAACTTACGAATTGCCGACATTGATCGGCGTTGAAGGCGAAAAAGCCATCGACATTTCCAAATTGCGTAACCAAAGTGGTTATGTGACCTTGGATGAAGGTTACGGCAATACCGCCAGTTGCGAAAGCTCCATCACTTACATTGACGGCGAAAAAGGCATACTGCGTTATCGCGGTTACCCGATTGAGGAGCTGGCGGAAAACTCACGATTTGTAGAAGTGGCCTATTTACTGCTGAATGGTGAGCTGCCTAACAGCCAGCAATTGTTGGATTTTTCAACCAAGCTTAATGAGTCTTCGATTATCCACGAAGACATGCATCATTTTTTTAATGGCTTTCCGCGCGGCTCCCACCCTATGGGCATTTTAGCGACCATGGTGGCGTCATTGTCGACGTTTTATCCGTTACCTGATCGTCTTGATAGCGTGACAGAACAGCAAGTGGTTATTAATCTTATTTCCCAAGTACGTACTATCGCAGCGTTTTCTTACAAGAAATCGATTGGCGAGCCGTTGGTTTATCCATCCTATAAGCTTAAGTTTGTCCGCAACTTCCTGAATATGATGTTTGCCTCGCCAGTGCGTGATTATGAATTGGATGAAGACATCGTCAGAGCCATCGATATGTTTCTTATTCTACATGCCGACCATGAGCAAAACTGCAGCACCTCGTCGGTGCGTACTTCTGGCTCAAGCATGGCGAATGTCTATGCAGTAGCGTCTTCCGGTATTTCCGCACTGTGGGGGCCGCGTCATGGCGGCGCCAATCAGCATGTGATTCAGATGCTTGAGCAGATACACGCCGACGGCGGTGACGGCACGGAATTTATCAATCAGGCAAAAGACAAAAACTCAACCAGCCGACTGATGGGCTTTGGGCATCGTGTGTACAAGAATTTTGATCCGCGCGCGATGGTATTAAAAAAGCAATGCGACAAATTATTAAACAAAGCCGGGGTTAATGATCCGTTGTTTGATATTGCGCGTCGACTGGAAGAGCTGGCTTTAAAAGATGATTATTTCATCTCACGAAAGCTATACCCCAACGTGGATTTTTATTCCGGCTTGATTCTGCGCGCTGCGGGTATCCCTACCAATATGTTCACGGTGTTATTTGCTATCGGCCGGATGCCGGGTTGGTTGGCGCATTGGCGGGAAATGCTTAAAGGCGACCAAGTGATTATTACCCGTCCTCGCCAGCTTTATGTGGGGGAACCGTTACGTCATTTTCAGGATATTGATCAGCGGCCTTGATACTACTGACAGCAAATCAATAGGGACGCAATGTGAGCGAAGCAAACGGGGATATTGGCGCGCAATATTACGCCACCAAACTTGGCGTTTACGATGAAATGGTTGCCAAAGAAACCAAAGTGCTGCCGCATTGGGAGCGCTTTATGGGCTCTGTTGCAAAACTAGGCAGTGAACAATTAGAACTGCGCCGCCGTGAAGCTCAACGCCTGTTAAGAGAAAACGGCGTTACTTATAACGTTTACGGCGATACGCAAAAACTCGCCCGGCCCTGGCGACTTGATCCCATTCCATTACTGATCAGCAGCGAAGAGTGGGCGCTGATTGAAGCGGGATTAAAGCAACGCGCCGAATTGCTGGACCTGGTGTTAAGAGACATTTACGGCAAGCAGCAACTGTTAAAAAAAGGCTTGTTGCCTAGTGAATTAGTATTTGCCCACGATGGTTTTTTGCATCCGTGTGTCGGCGCACTGCCTGAAAAACAGCGTCAGTTGACCGTCTATTCTGCCAACCTTGCCCGTGGTCATAACGGCCGCATGTGGGTGTTGGATGATCGTAGCCAAGCGCCTTCCGGTGCCGGTTATGCGTTGGAAAATCGCACCGTAATGACGCGAATAATTCCTGAGATTTTTAAGGAAACGCAAGCGCATCGGCTGTCCGGATTTTTCAAGGCGCTGCGTAAAGGCTTGGCCGAGCTGGCGCCGCACAATAAAGAAGATCCACGCATTGTGGTGCTCACGCCTGGCTCTCTTAATGAAACTTACTTTGAGCATGCCTACTTAGCGTCTTATCTGGGCTTTACGCTGGTTCAGGGCGATGACCTGACGGTACGAGATGGCCGCGTCTGGCTTAAATCCTTGGATGGTCTGCAACCGGTCGACGTTATTTTGCGGCGAGTGGATGATTCTTTCTGTGACCCGCTGGAACTACGCAGTTCTTCACGACTAGGCGTGGCCGGATTACTGGAAGCGGTGCGTCGAAACAATGTCGCGATTGCCAATCCACTCGGCAGTAGCGTGTTGGAAAATCCGGGGTTGCTGGCGTTTTTACCCAGGCTATCGCGTTATTTTTTAAATGAAGAGTTGATGCTGCCTTCGGTGGCCACTTGGTGGTGCGGACAGCGTCGCGAGCGGGATTTTGTCTTGCAAAATCTTGAACGCATGGTCATCAAACCCATCAATCGAACGGCTGGAAATTACGCGATGTTTGGCGGCCAATTAAGCAGCAAGGAAAAAGAGCAATTACGGGCCGCTATTATGGCCAAGCCGCATTGTTATGTGGCTCAGGAGCAAGTTGGCTTTTCAACCGTGCCGGCCTTTATCGACCACCGCATTGAACCGCGCTTTGCGGTGTTGCGGAGTTTTGTAGTCGCGACTAGCGAGGGTTACCAAGTAATGCCCGGCGGTCTGACGCGGGTCGCTCGTCAGCAAGATGATTTTATCGTCTCCAATCAAGCGGGCGGCATCAGTAAAGATACTTGGGTATTGGCGGATGAGCCGGACAAGCAGGTGAGTTTATGGACTCAGCCGGGCCGGGATGTGATCTTGTCGGCTGTCACCGAACCCTTAACCAGTCGCGCAGCGGACAACCTATTTTGGGTGGGCAGACACCTTGAGCGGATCAAGGCGGCGGCTCGTTTGATGCGCACGCTGCTGCCCAAGTTAGCCGAAGCCCAGGAGTTTGACGATCCGCTGGATGGCCAATGCCTCAACGTTTTGTTGTGCGCGATGACGCAAGTCACCGGCACCTATCCTGGGTTTATTTTGAGCAATGCGACGGTATTAAAAGCCCCTCAAAATGAATTAATGGCCCTGGCTAAAAATAGCCATCGCGCCGGAACGCTGGCGGCCAGCATCCAGGCCTTTGCTCACACGGCGTTTAGTATTCGTGATGTTTGGTCTCAGGATACCTGGCGCTGCGTTGATAACATTCAACGGCGCTGGCAACAACGGGTCGTCAATAATGATTGCGACCTGGAGCAACTGCAAAAATACCTGGACGATTTAATTACCGGTTTTGTTGCCTTTATTGGTTTAACGTCGGAAAGCATGACGCGTGAAGCCGGTTGGTTAATGCTGGATAGCGGTCGCCGCCTGGAACATGCGCTGGCATTGGTTGGCTTGTTGCGCGCCACAGTGGTGCAGCGGCATGAACTGGCTTTGCAAAATCAGCTGCTGGAGGCGTTATTGGTCTCTACCGATAGCTTAAGCATTTATCGACGGCGGTACCGTTCTTTTATCCAGTTGCCGATGGTGCTGGAGCTGTTATTAATGGATGAAACTCACCCGCGTTCATTGGCTTATCAACTGCACCAGTTATCTGCCCATATCAGTGATTTGCCCAGGGAACGCGGTAAAGGGCAATTGAGCGAAGAAGAATGCTTGATACTCAGAGCCTATACCGACTTACGTCTGGTTAAAGTGTCTGAATTAGTTAAAGTTGATGACAAAGCCGGTGTTTATAGCGAGCTGGAAAATTTGTTGTCGGCAATGACGGAATTGTTATGGCAACTGTATGACGTTATTGCGCAAGCCTATTTTAGCCATTCTCAAGTGCCTCAATTAATGACGCCGACGCAATCCGAGGATGACTTGTGAAATTCCGTATCACCCACAGTACCTATTATCAATACAGTCAACAGGTTGGTTTGTGCCAGAATGAAGCACGACTGCAACCGCGTGATTTCTGGCGTCAGCAATGTCATGACAGTCGCCTCGAAATTAATCCGGAGCCTAGCGATTTTCAGGAACGTAGCGATTTTTTCGGCAATCGTGTCGCTTACTTTGCAATACAACAAACACATCAGCGTTTAACTGTGACGGCCATTAGCGAAGTGACTGTGTTTCCTCGGCAAAGCCGTAACGAATTAGCCAGTTTGGTGACCTGGGAACAGGTGCGTGAGCAGTTACAAAGCCAGAGTCAGTCAAATGTAGGGTGGGCAGCACAGTCAATGACTGGGCAAACGCAAAGCCAATCGCAAGTGCAGCAAGCCGATGTGCAAGATGAGCTATTGGAAGCCAAACAGTATTTACTGGATTCGCCGATGGTGGCGACAACTGCCGACTTGGCTAATTACGCACAAAGCTCATTTGAGCCGGGTCGGCCATTGGTACAGGTCGTCGCGGATTTGATGCAGCGTATCCATACCGATTTTACTTATGATCCGACCTTCACCACGATTGCGACGCCGTTATCGGATGTGCTGCATTTTCGTCGTGGTGTCTGTCAGGATTTTGCCCATTTAGCGATAGGATGCCTGCGCTCCTTTGGCATTGCGGCGCGGTACGTCAGTGGTTATGTGGAGACGCTGCCTGCGCCAGGTAAGCAACGATTGGTCGGCGCAGATGCGTCACATGCTTGGTTTGCCGTCTATGTGCCGGGTACTGGCTGGCTGGAGTTTGATCCCACCAATAATACCTTGCCCTTTGATCAACATATTACTTTGGCTTGGGGGCGGGATTACACGGATGTCACACCGCTGAAAGGCATCGCTTTTGGCGGCGGCCAGCATAGCTTGTCGGTGTCAGTGGATGTGCTTAGATTGGATTAATGTATAGCTAATCTATACTTTTTACATCATGGACGTTGGAGTTGGTTTGCTGGATAATCAACAACCTTAATTTAATTACAACAAACGAACGTTTCTATGACTTATTGTATTGCA